>JAJTHU010000046.1 GCA_021300055.1 Nitrosomonadaceae bacterium
ATCTGGCCTTCGTCCATCAGCATCAGCATTACACGACCCAGCCCCTGCGCGGTGAGACGGCAGTTGCCCTGTGGCCCAAACAGCGTACCGTTGGTGCCCGGTACATAGTCCGACGTCGCGCGCGGCTCGGGCGGGTTCTTGCTGTAATCATCAACCTGCGCGACCCACGGACCCGCACTGTTCCACACCTCGCGCCCATTAACCCCTTGGCGCTTGCGATAGAGCGTTGCAACATTTGCCAAGTCTCGAGGCGACAAGTCAGCCGGATGGAATCCGCCCACTAAGCGCATCGGATCGAGGATAAGGCGACGCATCAGTCGATCAAATCGCTCGCGCGTCACCGCTTCCATAATCGTGCCAATCACACCCCAAGGCAGATTCGCATACTGAAAGAATCGTCCAGGCGCAGCCCGTTTGGACCACATCGCCCCCTTGCCATAAAGCTTTCCGCCCGGCGTAAAGACTTCGCGCAGGTGCGTGTTCGATTTCGCGTCCCAGTAGTAACCCGCATCATCACGAATCGACGAGGTATGGCAAAGAAGTTGTCGAAGCGTAATCAGCTCATCCCCAAAATGCGGATTGCGGAACGTGAAGCCCAAATACTGACTCACGTCCGCGTCAAGATCGAGCTTACCCTGCTCCACCAACTTCATCGCGCCGAGCCCGGTAATGGTCTTCGAAATGGAGGCAATGCGATACAGCGTAGCCGAGTCCGCAGGCTTGCTGTTGCTTGGATTGTCGTTATCGATCCACTTGTGGCCAAATTGTTGCTCATAGACCACCTTGCCACCGCGCATTGCAAGCACCGATAGGCTCGCGAGTTGGTAGCCCGGGTAATCAACGATGACGCTGAGCGTCCCATCGAGTTGCAAGTTATTGCTGCGCTTTCGTGAGCCTTTAGAGTCGTGGGTCTTGGCCAATGCATTACCTCCGAACAACAGCGCGCCCGCGCCGAGCAACGTACGCAGGACTGCCCTTCTTTGCGTTCTCACGTCTTAACGCGCGAGATGAATACTGCCCATATCCGCAGCACGTCGAAGCACCGAGCCGCCCGAGGTCATCACATCGAGGATGGCTGCCGTTTCTGCATCAGGCTCGCCATCGAATTTCGACTGTCGGTACTTCATCTGGAATGCGCTGATCATTGCGCGCGTCGCCTTGTCGAGTTCTCCCGACTGCGGTGGATCGAACCCGTGCTCAGCAAGCTTCTGCTGGAACCACAACACGTTTGGGAGCGTGGTTGAGTAGTAGGTGAGCTTCTCTGCTACGTTCTGTTGGTCTGGCCAAGGGATGAGGCCTTCGTCCGCAAGCCGCTTCCACGGAAAACGTGGGCCGGGATCAGACTTGCGCAACGGCGCAATATCGCTGTGCCCGAGAATGCGGTCCGGGCGAATATCGTGCTCTTTCACGATTTTCTTCACGAGCCTGATGACCAGATCCATCTGCGCATCGGGGTAATCGAAAAACTCACGCCCCGACGGCCCATCGCGATAGCCCAAGTTGACGATCTCAATGCCGATCGACGCGGCGTTGAGTTGCGTGTGGCCTTTCCAAGAGCTAAGGCCTGCGTGGTAAGCGCGTCGGTGATCATGAACAAGCTGAAAAATTTTCGGGCTGCTATGGCCGGGCAAGTCCTCTGCGCCGTCGGTGACCAAGTAATGGCTACTGACTGCTCCTTCGGTCAATACCTTCAGTGATTTCGGGTTGTCGATCGCGGTGTAGTGCAGGATCAAGAATTGCGCACGGCTATCCTGGCTGACCGAGTTGTAGCTGCGGTCGATGTATAGCATCGAACAGCCTGTTAGGCTGACCACCGCAGCGCCCAGAAGCGCGAGTAAACCTTTTCTCATATGCTCTCCAGAATTCAATTGCCCTATTTCGCCGCTACGCGTTGCTGCGCTAGGCGCGAGGCTATCCGCGCGGCCGCAACATGAGCCTCGGCATAACGCAACGCCACAGGCACGTCAGCCGCCAGTGCTGCGCGTAGGGTCGTCTCGATCAGCGGATGCAACAGTATGGCGCGACCGGCGAGCGCAATGGGACGTGGCCCGAAGCGCGACAACAAAGCGTTACCTAGACGCGCCAACTCGCGCCCCGCTTGCTCAATGATCTGACGCGCAACCGGATCTGCATCGACCGCTCCCGCCACCGCAAGCGCGAGCTTGCCGATGTCGCCACGCTCGCGCCCATAGAAAAATTGCCGCGAGTACGCCCAATCGCTGCCGCCTATGTGCGCGAACATTGCACGCGCCATCGGCGAGTCCTGCCAGCTTCCCGGACGTTCATCTTCTGTGCGCCAAATGTGCCGCAAGGCTTCGCGCGCAATCCAAAAGCCGCCACCCGCATCGTCGAGCAGCACGCCACGGCCGCCCGCGCGGTGGAAGACGCCGTGTTCGTCAATAAATGCTGCAATCGAACCAGTTCCTGCGTAAACAACATAACCTTCACCAGGCGCGAACAAATCGTGGCATGCAATGGCGATGTCACTCTGCACGCTGATGCGCGCGGCATCTACACCGAGCGCGGTCGCCATCAATTCGCACAGCCGCTCATCACGCGCGTCCAGCCCTGTGACGCCCGCGCAAATTTCGCGCGGCTTGCTGTGCGCGGGTAATGCTTGCGCGATGGTCTCAAACGCACTGCGCATGTGTGCGCGCCCATCACTGCTGCCGAGTTGTAGTGCCGTGAGCCCCGGCGCCATGCCGTCGGCGAGCAATGTCGTGCCATCGGCCACCAGCGCCCAACGCGTCTGCGTACCGCCCGCGTCGATGCCGAGCCCGATCGCGCGCTCAGTCTCGCCAGAACCCGTCATCGTTCAACTTTCGCGTTGCGCAAGTCCGCGTTAGAGATCGCGACGCGCGCACTTTCGTTCCCGTAACGATCAACCCAAGACCAACGTACTTCGTCAGGCAATCCGTTCATTGGCCAAACGGCTGTTTGCACTGTCACATTTGCGCCCGTACCGAGGATAGGGTAGAAGGTCGGGACCCACTGACCGCCGGTTTTGACCCATACCACGTGTGTAAATGCACCGTCGGCAGGCGTGGCGTTCACCGTCGCACGCACGGTGTCGCCAGCACGCGCCAAACGCACCTTCGGCGCCGGTGGTGCCTGTCGACTCAGCCATGGGGACGCGGGCACCAGCGCAGGGCTGGCGTAGCTACGGCGCATCGCATCTGAAATGCCGCGGCGATTCTGCAACAGCGCAACCATACTGAAGTGCACGTGGCCGGAAATCATCAAGTCGCTTGCGCCCTTTACGCGCGTGAGTGCAACTTGGTCAACGATCTCTTTTGGCTGCCACGACTTATCGGTGTCGTTAATACGACTGGTGTAAATACCTGGCCACAGATGTCGCGCTCGCGTGTTTTCTCGCGCCCAGTAGTCCAGCAAAACGTCGTACGCCTGTGCCTTTTGCTCGATGGGCCAATAGAGCTGCGGTGTGAAGTAATCGAGCCAACCACGGTTAAGCCACAACTCCGCATCGGCAAACAGCTTGTCGTACTGGCTGAAACCAGCGATGTCCGGTGGTCGGCGGTCTGGCTTTCCAATTCCAAACGGCGAGATACCAAATTTCACATGCGGCTTTTCGCGCTTGATGCCGTTGTAGATCCGTTCCACCAATTCGTTCACGTTCTGGCGGCGCCAGTCTTCGCGGGGCAAAGTGCCGCCACCCGCTAGGTAACGCGACCAACTTGGTTGATCGGGAAACGGCAACTCCGCGCGCGGCGCAGGCGTGTCATCTGGTGAGGCGGGCGGTGTCTCGCTGCCGGGCATGGGCACGGGATAAGGGTAAAAGTAATCGTCAATATGCACCCCGTCAATATCGTAACGTCGCACGACGTCCAGAACAACGTCTAGCGTCTGCTGCGCAGCCGCGGGCTCGCCCGGATCCATCCACAAGAATCCGCCGTACTGCTTCACCGCAGTTGGCTTCGTATTCGCGATGTGGCTCGGCGCGTTGGGCGAACGCGAAGCGGTGTGACGCGCTCGGTACGGGTTAAACCAAGCGTGCAGCTCAATGCCGCGCTTGTGCGCCTCAGCCACCCACATTTCTAGAGGATCGTAGTAGGGCTCAGGCGGCTTGCCTTGCGTGCCCGTCAAGAACTCCGACCAAGGCTCAATGGGGCTCGCATACAGGGCATCAGCGACTGTGCGCACTTGAAGAACGATAGCGTTGAGGCGCAAGTCTTGCGCGCGATCGAGGATCGCGATGATCTCTGCTTGTTGCTGGGCCGTCGTCAAGTCGCGACGACTTGGCCAGTCAATATTTGCAACCGATGCAACCCATGCAGCGCGGAACTCGCGCGGTACTTCAGGGGGCTCGGGTGGCGATCCGCTGCCCGTCTGTGGTGTCGCCGTCGCCGTTGGGGCGCTGGTCTTAGGTCCTGTCTCAGCACAGCCGAACAGCAGCGCCGTGAGTAGGACAAGCAGCGCGAGTTCAGAACGGTGCGGCATGCAACGCCCACGATATGCAACGAATAGATTCAAACCTTGATAAACCATTTTTTCTTCCACATAAACCAACCGATGGCAAACATCACGAGATTGAAGGCGATGGCAAACAGCAACGAATGATTAACGGACGCCAGCGGCAGCGCTTGAATAGGTGCATACAACATAGCTTTCAGACTCACCATTTTGCCGTCATCAGAAGCAAACTTAATGTAGCCGAGCATCTTCGCAACCAACCCAGAAAACGCAAAGATGAACAGCGCATTCATCCCGTAAATGGTCATCGGCAGAAAAAACCGACGCGCCCGCGTTTGTATCCACGCAGAATCTGCGCCGTCGATCAGCCAGTAAAACGCCGCGAACAGCAACAATGCCCAGCCAGTCATGAACACGACGTAGGAAGTCGTCCACAGTGGCTTGTTGATCGGCATCAGCACCACGTCGAGCATCGCACCCACCCACAGACACAGCAGACCCGCGAGCATCATCCAAACGGTTTTCTCTGCCTTGCTGTACGAAGTTGCAAGCCAGTGACCAAGCAAGACGCCGAACAGCAACGTCGTCACTGCGGGTAAGGCGGTGAACAGCCCCTCGGGGTCCCACGTTTTCGACTTGGACCACATGTGCCCCGTGAGGAAGATGCGATCGATATACGAGCCAAAATCGCGCCCCGGTTCAAGCACCCCGGCGGCGACCACCCCATTCACATCCGGCACGGGCACCAGCAACATCATGCCGCTATAGAAAGCCAAGATCGCGACGATCCAAACGATCTGTTGGCGGAAGTTGAACCACAGCACGATCGGTGCCGCAATCGCCGTGCAGAGCGCGATGCGCTGCAACACACCAGGGATGCGCAGAGTCTCCAAATTGAAGCTCGGCACAAAATTCAGCGTGAGCCCGATCAAAAAAATTATCGCGGCGCGCTTCCATAGTGACAGCATCAACGCGACGCGATCTTCGGCAGCGTGCGTAGCACCTGTGGGAAATGCGGCCGCCCGCCGCTTCGCCAACGAGAACGTCATCGACACGCCGCAGATAAATAGAAAGAACGGGAAGATCCAGTCGGTGAAGGTCCACCCGTGCCACTCAGCGTGCGCGAGCTGCGAATAGAGATGTCCCCAATCACCGGGGTTGTTCACCAACACCATGCCGGCGATGGTGAAGCCGCGAAACGCATCAAGCGAAACGAGGCGTTCGTCAGTAGCTGGCGTGCTCATCCGCGTCCCAAACGAAAATCAAACCCTAGCAAATACGGGCATTTCCAAGCAAAAATGCCTGAAAGTTTCCGTGGATACTAGTGTTTTGTGAGCTGAATTCACGCGCCTCCTCATGCTCCCTCCTCCGCTTTTTTGCCAAAGCGTGGGTCGATCTTGAGGAACGCCGTAACGACAATTGACGGCAGGGTGCAGATACACACCCAGATGAAGAAGTGCTGATAGCCGAGTTGAGTCTGAATCCACCCGCTCACCATTCCCGGCAGCATCATGCCGAGCGCCATGAAGCCCGTGCAGATCGCGTAGTGAGCGGTTTTATGCACGCCCTCCGACACCATGATCATGAATAGCAGATAAGCCGCAAAGCCGAAGCCATATCCGAGTTGTTCAATAACGATCGCTGCGGTGATGACCGCGTGACTACTCGGCTGCGTGTACGCCAGAAACACGAACGCCAAGTTCGGCAGATGCACGGCAAACAGCATCGGCCAGATCCGCTTTTTAAGGCCGCCGCGTGA
>JAJTHU010000081.1 GCA_021300055.1 Nitrosomonadaceae bacterium
CGAACACCTGCACCCCGGTGCCCCGCTGATCGCCGAAACCGGCGGCCTGAATGCGATGCTGGTGGATTCGACCGCCCTGCCGGAACAGGCGGTACGCGACATCCTGGCATCCGCCTTCCAGTCGGCGGGACAGCGCTGTTCTGCCCTGCGCTGCCTTTATGTGCAGGAAGACGTGGCCGAAACCGTGACCGAGATGCTGTTCGGCGCGATGGACGATCTTGCCCTGGGCGACCCCTGGCAGCTTGCCACCGACATCGGCCCGGTGATCGACGCCGAAGCACAGGCATCCATCGCCGCCTATATCGCCGAAGCACGGGCCGAAGGCCGCGTGCTGAAGGAACTTGCGGCCCCGCCCGGCACCTTCATTGCCCCAACCGTGCTGCGGGTGTCGGGCATCGCACAGATGCCGCGCGAAATCTTCGGCCCCGTGCTGCACATCGCCACCTTCCGCGCCAATGACATCGATGCTGTCATCGACGCGGTCAATGCCACCGGCTATGGGCTGACCTTTGGCCTGCACAGCCGCATCGATGACCGGGTGCAGCGCATCGTCGACCGCCTGAAGGTCGGCAACATTTATGTCAACCGCAACCAGATCGGCGCGGTCGTGGGCAGCCAGCCCTTCGGGGGCGAGGGGCTTTCGGGCACCGGGCCAAAGGCGGGCGGGCCGCATTACCTGCCGCGCTTCACCGCCCATCCCGCGCCGCAGGGGCAGGCCGACCAAAGCCAAACCACCGCCGAACTGGTGCAGACTGCCCTGCTGACCTCTGCCCTGCCCGATGCGCCGGTTCCTGCCCTGATCCTTCCCGGCCCCACGGGCGAATCGAACCGGCTGGTGTCGGTCGCCCGGGCGCCGCTTCTGTGCCTTGGTCCGGGGGCGGCCACCGCCCTGGCGCAGGCCGAATCGGTGCGCAGCCTGGGGGGAGAGGCCGTGGAAGCGCAGGGTCTTCCGGCAGAGGCACTGGTCCGCTTGACGTGGTTTTCGGGCGCTCTGTTCTGGGGGGCGCCGGACCTGGCGCGGCCCTATGCCCGCGCCTTGGCGCAGCGCCAGGGCCCGATCCTGCCCCTGATCACCGATCAGCCTGATCCGGCGCATCTGCGTCTTGAACGCCATATCTGCATCGACACCACCGCGTCCGGCGGCAATGCCCAGCTTCTGGTGCAGGCGGCACAGGCTTGACGCCGCGGAAGGGATGCGAAACCCTTTCCACAGAAGACAAAGGGGGCGGCATGCATGGATTGCAAGGCGCGGCTGTTGCGATACCGAAGTCCGCTTCGGTCGCGGCACTTGCCATGATCTTGACATTTCCACTATCAATCCAGAGTGTGAACCCTTGGCAAAAATTGAGGGAACGCATTTGCTGAACCCGCCCGTCCAGGATCAAAGCCTGCTTTACATTGTGCTGAACGCGTGGGTTCCAGCATTCGTCACCGTTATTTTGGGTGGTTTTGTGGCAAGTATCGTCGTGCCCGGCATCCAGCGGCGGTATCAGCGCTATCAGATGAAGCTCGACAAGAAGACGGAGCTTTGCGAGGGTACGGCGAAAGCCTTTGGACGCTATATTGTTTCTTGGCGGCGGCTTCGCCAAATCTCTGAACTGGAGCGCACGAGGGCGCTGACGCCCGAGGAAGCGGATCGGAAACGCGGTTTTGTCGCGGAACGAAACGGTCGGCGGGATGATCTTTTTGACTGTCTTCGCGTATGCCGACTGTATTCTTCACAAGAGGTTTGCAGCGAGTTGGTACGGTTCATGGCGTGGGACGAACAGCAGTCGGCGATGCCGCTGTCAGACCTGCCGCCGCTGGACGAATGGCGCCGCTGGGAAGGTCAACTGATCGGAATGCTGAAAAATGATATTCGGTAAGTGCAGTATTGCTATTTTCGTTACGGCAGTGATGGGAGCACCAGTGTACGCTGAATGTCCAGGTCCGGGATGCCCAGCGGTAGATGATGAGGTAAGCTTCGGTGTAGGCGAGGAGCCAGATTTTTCGGACGTTTCTGACGGGTTTGTGGGCGGAGTTATAGGCGGACTCGTAGGTCTAGACCCTAACCTTTACGGTGAGAACAACCTGCACTCCAATCTTTGCAGTGAAATTGGGTCGGCAACTACCGGAAATGATGCAGACCCGACCATAGTTCTTAGAGAACAGTTCTGCGTGGCAAGAAACTATGCCAAGGTCCGGGGCTTAGAAATCATTTCGAAAACAGCAGGTTTTTCACCGGAGGAAATTCCCGACAAGTGCGCAGTCTTTGTTTCGCTCACGAAAGAGTACATTGAAACGGTTTCGACGAAGCCGCGTGACGAGGTGCTGAAGAACGTCTCGTTTCTTGTTGGGCAATCCGGCATGGCACACGGAGAACTTGAAATCACTGCAAAAGCTTGTCTCGGCTTGGGCTACGCCACGAACAATGACCACGCTCTGCTAGGCGCTGTGCTGGTGCTTGCAGCGCTGGGACATGAAAGCTATTCAGAGTTGATCGGGTATATGCTTTTCAGTGGCTATGGTGGCGTCAGCCAGCGCCCTCATCTTGCGTTGCCATGGTACGAGTTGAGTTTGGATGATTTGGCAGATGGTGGATCAACAAGCCTCGCCCCGAACATGCCTGACCGTGCTGCGCTGATCCGCAAGGCTGTAGTTGCTGCTGCGTCTGAGACGAAGTCGACGGGCAAAGAGGCCCCGGCGGCAGTTCAGTGAACCCAAGCGACCTTGGCATCTGCGCCTGGGCGGATGGTGTCAATCGTCCTGCTGACCGGCCTGAACCTCTGGCAGCCCCGATGGAACAGCTCCTAAGCACAGGCTTAACGTGTCGGAAGGAATGCGAAATCCTTTCCTCCAGAGCGAAAGAAATGCGATGCGCGGAACCTGCCAGAGCTATGCCCGAAAGTTGGTGACGGCCTGATCAGGCGGCTTTGCTTTCGTGCTTGATCCCGTCTCGGAATTCAACCCCTTCGATGATTTCGGGCAGGCGGTTCTGGCCGTCGAGTTTGCGCCATTTCTTCTTGGCCGAGA
>JAJTHU010000220.1 GCA_021300055.1 Nitrosomonadaceae bacterium
AGATATTCGATCTCGCGTTCGGTCAGCATATTGAGTCCCATGCCGAAAAACTCGCCGAGTTGCGCAACCGAGCGCACCCCCTGCAACACACGCGCGGCGCGGTCACCGTGACGGCGCACCAAGCGCTGAATGTAGTCGGGCGGCACGCCGCTGTGCTGCGTGCGCAGCGCATCGGCAAACGCTTCGGGTGATGCATAGCCATCGAGCGCGGCACCGGGTAGCGGCGCATCGTGGGTCCACGCCCCGCGCTTGGCCAATAGGAGTGGCCCGAGCTTATTCATCACCTCTTCACTCAAGCGACGATAGGTGGTGAGCTTGCCACCGAACACCGACAACAACGGCGGTGCGCCAGTAGGCGCATCGAGCTTCAAAACATAATCGCGCGTCACCGCGCTGGCGTTGGGATTGCCGTCGTCGTACAAAGGCCGCACGCCGGCGTAGTGCCAGACGATATCGCGCACTGTGAGCGGCTTGGCAAGAAACTGATTGGCCACATGCAGCAAATAGGCGGTCTCGTCGTCGCTGATCTCGGGACGCGCATCGACGTCATCAACCGGCACATCGGTTGTGCCGATGAGCGAAAAACGCCCTTCCCATGGAATGACGAACACGACGCGCCCATCTTCGCTTTGCATCAAGATGGCGTGCGCTTCTTCATGAACCCTCGGCACGATGATGTGACTGCCGCGAACCAGTCTGACGCCTTCGCGCGTCTCCAAACCCGCGCTTTCAGGCGAATCTTGCGCGAACGCCGAATCGAGCACCTGCTTCACCCACGGCCCCGCCGCATTGACGACGGCTCGCGCATGCAAGGTCTCTTTGCCCGTCGGCATGGTGACGTCTAACTGCCACTGTGCACCCGCGCCGGAACCGACCCGACGTGCGCCCGCCAGCTTGGTACGCGTGAGGATGCGCGCGCCCTCTTCCGCGGCCGCCATGGCGTTGGCGACGGTGAGCCGTGCGTCATCGACTTGCGCATCCGAATACACGAACCCACGTGCAAAGAGCGGCTTGAGTCCCGCCCCCCATTGCGCGTTTGGGAAGCGCACACCAAACGATCCAGGCAGCGACTGCTTGCCGCCGATGGTGTCGTAGAGGAATAGCCCCGCGCGCAGCATCCACGCTGGACGCATGTGCAGCTCGTGCGGCAACACGAAGGCCAGCGGCTTGATAAGGTGTGGCGCGAGCTTAAGTAGCACCTCGCGCTCTTGCAGCGACTCGCGAACCAAGCGGAATTCGTAATGCTCAAGATAACGCAGGCCGCCGTGGATGAGCTTGGTGCTCCATTGGCTGGTGGCGCTGGCGAGGTCGTCCTTCTCAACCAACACCACCGAAAGCCCACGGCCAGCGGCATCGCGCGCGATACCGCAACCATTGATCCCGCCACCAATGACGACGAGGTCGACGGTTGCTGCGCTCATCGCCACAAAGCTGGAAATTGCGACAGCCACAGCAGCGAGAACGCTGTCTTGGTGTCGCTGATTTCGCCTGTGCCCACACGCGCCACCGCTTCATCGAGGCGCATGGTGAACACTTCTAGGAACTCGCCCGCATCGCGTGCATGGCCCACATAGGAGATGTCACGAGCGATATAGAGATCGATATGCTCGTTGGCGTAGCCGATCGTCGGGTGCATGGTAAGCGCGCGCTGCCAACGCTGCGCGACGTAGCCGGTTTCTTCGCGCAGCTCACGTTGCCCCGTGGCAAGCGGATCTTCGCCCGCGTCGACCTTGCCGGCGGGCAGTTCAATGAAATGGCGCCCAACGGGATAGCGATACTGGTGCTCGAAGACGAGCGTGTCGTCATCCAAGAACGCGGCGATCACCACGGCACCAGGGTGCAACACGTACTCGCGGTGGGACTCGGTGCCGTCGGGCAACCGCACGCGGTCGGTGCGCATGCGGATGAACTTACCTTCGACGACCTGCTCGGTTTCGATGTGGTGTTCTGTGAGATCAGGTAACCGCATCAAGGCGCGCAGCAGATTGGCAACGTACTAAAGCGAGCGCTGCACAGCAGCTAAACACACGCCCATCAACCCCGCACCCGGCACCAAGCCGAGAAGGATGACGACGAAGCCGTTGACGCCCAACACCGTGCGCATGACGCCGCTTTGTACCACCAGCGTCGCGTCGGTCGGCTCATCCATGTACATGAGCTTCAGGATGCGCAGGTAGTAGAACGCACCGATGACGCTCATCAGCACGGCATAGACCACCAGCCACGTGTAGCCCGCTTGCAGCACAGCCTCGAGCACGGAGAGCTTGGCGAAGAAGCCCACAAACGGTGGGATGCCCGCCATCGACATCATCATCACCAGCATCAGGAACGCAACCCATGGCGAACGCTGGTTGAGCCCGCGCAAATCGTCGAGCGTGTCGGCCTCAAAGCCGGGGCGCGACAGCAACATGATGATGCCGAACGCGCCGAGCGACATGATCGCGTAGGTGATGATGTAGAACATCGAAGCGGCGTAGCCGTTCTTGGTGCCCGCCAAAATGCCGAGCAACAAAAAGCCCATGTGCGAGATGGTCGAGTAAGCCAACATGCGCTTGATGTTGGTTTGTGCGATCGCAATGATGTTGCCGACCGCGAGCGAGGCAACGGCGAGGATGATCAACATCCCGGACCAATCGGCTGACGCACCCGAAAGCGCATCGCCGAGGATGCGCACCAAGAATCCGAACGCCGCAATCTTGGACGCCGAACCGATGAACAAGGTCATCGGCGTTGGTGCACCTTGGTAGACGTCAGGCACCCACATATGGAACGGCACCGCGCCTAGCTTGAATGCGAGGCCCGAGACGATGAACACCAACCCAAACACGACCAATGGATCGTTGGCGCGCGAGAACTCGATCATGCGGGCAATCGCCGCGACATCGAGCGAACCGGTCGCACCGTAGATCATCGACATGCCATACAGCAACAGGCCGGATGCCAAGGCACCAAGCACGAAATACTTCATCGCCGCTTCGGTGGAGATGGCCGAATCACGGTTCAGCGCCACCATGGCATAAGTGGAAAGCGCGAGGATTTCCAAGCCGAGGTAGAGCGTGACGAAATGGTTGGCCGACACCATGATCATCATGCCGAGCGTGGCGAACAGCAACAGCAACACAAACTCACCGGTGAAGAGCTTGCGCGCCACCATGTAGTCGCGGCTGTACACCAACAGGATGGCCACACTGAGCAGCAACGCCACCTTGAGCACGGCAGCCATTTTGTCCGCGACGAACATGCCGGAGAACGCAAACATCGGCACGTCAGAGCCTGCGGTGATGGCCAAGTTAGCGACGATGAGCAGCAGCGCGATTGCGGACAACATCAGCATGTTGACGCGATCCTTGTTCGACGAGAACAAGTCGTAGAGCATGATCAGGACAATGCCGCCCATCAGCACCATCTCGGGCAGGGCCAGCATCATGTTAAGTTCAGGGAGCTTCATTGATCGGTTCCTACAACTTGCCCGCAGCGACGTGCTGGAGCAGTGCGTCAACAGAAAGGTGCATCACGTCGGTGAACGGCTTGGGATACACACCCATCGCAATCACCAACAACGCGAGCACGCCCAGCACCAACAGCTCACGGGCGTTGATATCAGTAAGCTCACGAACATTGTCGTTAGCAATCTCGCCAAAGATGACGCGCTTAACCATCCACAGCGTGTAAGCCGCGCCAAGGATGAGCGTGGTAGCCGCGAGGAAGGCGTACCAGAAGTTCACCTTCATGGCGCCCAAAATCACCATGAACTCGCCCACAAAACCAGAGGTGGCCGGCAAGCCCGAATTGGCCATGGCGAACAACACCGCGAAGAACGCGAACTTAGGCATGGTGTTGACCACGCCGCCGTAGGCTGCAATCTCGCGCGAATGCACGCGGTCGTAAAGCACGCCGATACAGAGGAACATCGCCGCCGAGATAAAGCCGTGCGAAATCATCTGCACCAGGCCACCCTCAACGCCCTGCGCGTTGAACAGGAAGAAGCCGAGCGTGACAAAGCCCATGTGCGAAATCGACGAATACGCGACGAGCTTTTTCATGTCCGCCTGCGCGAGCGCCACAAAACCGATGTAAACCACGGCAATGAGCGAGAGCGTAATCATGAAGCCCGACAGTGCCATGCTGGCGTCAGGTGCGATCGGCAGGTTGAAACGCAAGAAGCCGTAGGCACCGATCTTCAGGGTGATCGCGGCGAGGATCACCGAGCCGCCGGTGGGCGCTTCTACGTGCGCGTCGGGCAACCACGTGTGTACCGGCCACATCGGCACCTTCACAGCGAACGAGGCGAAGAACGCAAAGAACAACAGCGTCTGCGCCGTCATGCCGAGCGGTACGCGGTGGTAATCGACGATGTCGAAGCTGCCGTTGGTGACGTTGTAGAGGTAAATCAACGCGGCTAGCATCAACAGCGAGCCGAGCAACGTATACAGGAAGAACTTGACGGCCGCGTACACGCGACGTGGTCCGCCCCAGATGCCGATGATGAGGAACATCGGGATCAGCATCGCTTCGAAGAACAGGTAGAACAGAATCGCGTCGGTCGCGGCAAACACGCCATTAATCAGACCCGACATGATGAGGAAGGCGGCGAGGTACTGCGAGACTTTTTCCTGAATCACTTCCCACGCGGCGATGATCACCAGAATAGTCGTGAAGCAGTTGAGCAACACGAACAGCATCGAGATGCCGTCAACGCCCAACGCATAGTGAATGTTGTAGCGCTCAATCCAGACATAACGCTCGACAAACTGCATCGCGGCGGAACCGTTGTCAAACCCGGTCCAAAGTGGGATGGCGACGATGAGTCCCAGAATACTGCCGACCAATGCAACTGCGCGTGCCGTGCCCTTGTGCTCCTCGCGGTGCAGGAATAACACCAAGATACCGGCGATGATCGGCACCCAGATGGTCAGACTCAATGTGAAAAAACCGCTGTGCATTTGTGTTGTGTTCTTCTAAGAAGGTGTAACGGTTCTGCGAACCTACCGAATGAGTGATGACAGGGCCGCAAAAGCGCGTGCAACGAGTTCAGACCAAGCCCCAGACTTGACGAACAGAATCGTTAACAAGCCGAAAACGCCCAGCATCATCCAGAACGCGTAGGTGTATAAAAAGCCCGATTGGATGTGTCGCGACACGCCAGAGAACCAACCAATCACACGCGCCGTGCCGTTGACCATGATGCCGTCGATGATGGTGACGTCGCCAAACTTCCATAGCGCCCCACCCAGCTTGCGCGCACCACCGGCAAACGCCCATTCGTTAAAGATGTCGAGGTAGTACTTGTTTTCGAGCAACTTGTGCACCCAAGAGAAGCGCTGCTGAATCGCCGCTGGAATATCGGGGCGCTTCAAGTAGAAGAACCACGCCAGCGCGACACCTGACACAGCCAGCCAGAACGGCAGCGTCATGAAGCCGTGCAGTGCCATGCCTGACCAACTCGTGAGGATCTCGCGTACATGGCCGAGCGAGTAATGCTCTGGCGCGACATAGATCACATCTTTGAAGAATGTGCCAAACAACATCGGCTCAATCGCAATCGCGCCGATGACAACCGACGGAATGGCCAGCAAAACGAGTGGCACCCAGACGACCCAGGGTGACTCGTGTGGCTTCTCAACGTGGCCGAGACCGTGGTGTTCATCACCATGCGCATGGTCGTCGTGCGGCATGTCTTCGTAGCGCTCTTTACCGTGGAACACCATGAAGTACATGCGGAACGAGTAGAACGCCGTGACAAACACCCCGATGACTACTGCGACGTAGGCGATATCCGCGCCCCACACCTTCGACGCCTTCACGGCCTCGATGATGGAATCTTTAGAGTAGAAGCCCGCGAAAAATGGCGTACCGATCAGCGCCAGCGAGCCGATCAGCGAGGTAATCCACGTGATCTTCATGTACTTCCACGCGCCGCCCATGTAGCGCATGTCTTGATTGTGGTGCATGCCCATGATCACCGAGCCCGCGCCGAGGAACAGCAGCGCCTTGAAGAAGGCGTGCGTCATCAAGTGGAAGATCGCCACGGAGTAAGCGGATGCGCCAAGCGCCACCGTCATGTAACCCAACTGCGAAAGCGTCGAGTACGCGACGACACGCTTGATATCGTTTTGCACGATACCAAGAAAGCCCATGAACAGCGCCGTGATCGCGCCGATGATGAGTACGAATGACAACGCCGTCGTGCTCATTTCAAACAGCGGCGACATGCGCGACACCATGAAGATGCCCGCCGTCACCATGGTCGCGGCGTGAATCAGCGCGGAGATAGGCGTCGGGCCTTCCATCGAGTCGGGCAGCCAAACGTGCAACGGGAACTGAGCAGACTTACCCATCGCACCGATGAACAAGCCGATACAAATCGCCGTGATCAACGCCCAATCCCAACCCGGCACCGGCGAGATGATGGTGTCTTTGAAATTGCCCGCAAGCGCAAAGGTCTCTTTGTAATCCAGCGTACCGAAGTAAGCGAAGATCAAGCCGATGCCGATCAAGAATCCAAAGTCACCAACGCGGTTAACCAAGAACGCCTTGAGGTTGGCTTTAATCGCCGTCGGACGCTTGTACCAAAAGCCGATCAGCAGATAGGAAACCAAGCCCACCGCTTCCCAACCGAAGAAGAGTTGCAGGAAGTTGTTCGACATCACCAGCATGAGCATAGAGAACGTGAACAACGAGATGTAAGCAAAGAAGCGCGTGTAGCCCTCGTCTTCCGCCATGTAGCCGATGGTGTAGATGTGCACCATGAGCGAGACGAAGGTGACCACCAACATCATCGTGGCGGTGAGCGAATCAACCAGGAAGCCGATTTCAAAGCGAATGCCGCCGGTCACCAACCAGGTGTACACAGAGCCATTGAAGGTTTTGCCAGCCAGCACATCCTGAAACACGAAGGCAGACAAGATGAAGCTCGCCAACACACCGAGGATGGTGACGCTATGGGCAAAGCTACGCCCGAGCCTTGGCCCAAGGAAGCCGGCCAGCACCGCGCCGACGAGCGGCAACAGCGGGATGGCGGTGAGTGCGAGTTTGTTTTCGATCATCTCAGGTGACGACTAAAGTTTTCTGTAAAACTCAAGAGCTGGTGCGGTGTTTCAGGCATTTTTGGCTGGAAAGGCTCGCCAAATAATGACTTTTGATTTCGCACTATTCCCCCAGAGGCAACATCGCTTGCTTTTTACGACCAAGTGCGAACCAAGCCGCGAAGGCGAAAAACACTACGCCGCCTGCACAGAGTGGGTAGACAAGCAGCATATAAGCGCCCAAGAACCCGCCCCTCAAAAAATCTGAAACAGTAAGTGCGTGTACTCCAAAAAACCACCACGCACACAAACCCAAGGTGATGACTGCGGCCACAATGGCGGCGGTGAGGCAAAGCTGGTACTCCCCTGGGCGCAACAGGGCACGCACACTGCGACGCGGTGTGCGCGCTTGCGCTTCTGCAAGCATCGCGTCCCCAATTGAATCAGCTTGTACGCGCGTCAACTTCATCACCCTAGCCTCTCAATGTCCCAATATCCTCGACGTTGATGCTCTTCAGGTTGCGGAACAGGATCACGAGAATTGCCAAGCCAATCGCTGACTCCGCCGCGGCCACCGTCAGGATGAAGAACACGAACACCTGCCCGTGCAAATCGCCCAAGGCGTGCGAGAACGCGATGAAGTTCATATTCACCGCGAGCAACATCAATTCGATTGCCATCAGCAACACGATGAGGTTTTTGCGGTTCAGGAAAATGCCGGCCACCGAAATCGAGAACAGGATGGCCGACAGAATCAGTACGTGGGAGAGTGGAATCATTTCGCCTCTCCTGGTGCGGCGTCCGCAGGCGTGGCGGCGGTGGGAGGAACCTCACGCTCGGCGTCCATCTTGATGATCTTCAGGCGGTCGTCGCGCTTGACACGAACCTGCGCCCCAACATCCTGCGCCTTAACGCTGCGGCGCTCGCGCAAGGTGAGCGCAATCGCGGCCACCATGGCGATCAACAACACCACAGCAGCGAGCTCAAACGGCAGCACATACTCGGTAAAGAGCAGCATGCCTAGCGCTTTAGTGTTTGAGGCGGCCTCCGGCGCGCCGGGGATGGCCCCCGTCAAGTTCATCGCCTTGCCTCCCAGCAGCAACGCCATTTCAGCGAGCATCACCAAGCCGACGAGTGCGGCCATCGGCGCGTTCTGACGGAAACCTTCGCGCAGCTTGTCAAAGTTGATGTCGAGCATCATCACCACGAACAAGAACAACACCATCACCGCGCCAACATAGACGAGGATGAGCGTGAGTGCCAGAAACTCGGCATAGAGCAACAGCCATACGCCAGCAGCAGTGACGAAGGCGAGCACCAGCAACAGCGCGGCGTAAACCGGGTTGCGAGAGGTGATGACCCCGAGCGCCGACGCGACCAGCACGAAGGCAAAGAGGTAGAAGGTGATGGTTTGGAAAGTCATTGTTCTTAATTGAAAAGGTAAGGTCGGTGGGCAGATCAGAAAGTCGCGTGGTTGATTGTTCTTTACGCTCTCTGCGCTCTCCCCTATTGCTCTCGCTTACCTGTACTTGGCGTCTTCTGCCCGACGATCGGCAATCTCTTTTTCGTATCTGTCGCCGATCGCTAGCAGCATCGGCTTGGTGTAGTAAAGGTCACCACGCTTCTCGCCGTGGTACTCCAACAAATGGGTTTCGACAATCGAATCCACCGGGCACGACTCTTCGCAAAAACCGCAGAAGATGCACTTAGTGAGGTCGATGTCGTAGCGCGTCGTGCGTCGCGTATTGTCAGCGCGTTGCTCGGATTCAATCGTGATCGCGAGCGCGGGGCACACTGCTTCGCACAGCTTGCAGGCGATACAGCGCTCTTCGCCGTTTTCATAGCGACGCAGCGCGTGCAGGCCACGAAAGCGCGGGCTTTGCGGCGTTTTCTCTTCAGGAAACTGCACCGTAATCTTGCGCTCAAACAGATGGCGCCCGGTGAGGCGCAAGCCTTGGATGAGCTCACCCAAGAGCAAGCTGTTGGCGATTTCTTTGGCTCTACTCCACATGACTATTTCCCGAACCAAATAGAGAACACAGGCCAGTTGCGCACTGGCTCCATCAACATCACGCCGACCACAACGATCCACACGATGGTGATGGGAATGAACACCTTCCAACCCAGACGCATGATCTGGTCATAGCGATAACGCGGGAACGACGCGCGAATCCACAAGAAGATGAACATCAACACCGCCATCTTCGCGAGCATCCACAAGATGCTTGGCTCGCCAATGAATCCCCAAGACTTCGGGAACGGCGACAACCAGCCGCCCAAGAACAACAATGTTGAGATGGTTGCCACCAACAGCATGTTGGCGTACTCGGCAAGGAAGAACAGCGACCACGTCATGCCCGAATACTCAACCAGCGGCCCCGCAACAATCTCTGATTCGCCTTCAGCAACGTCAAACGGGTGACGGTTGGTTTCGGCAACACCAGCGATGAACTGAATCACGAACAGCGGCAACAATGGAATCCAGAACCACTCGAGCAATCCCAGCGAGCCATCTTGCTTGGCGACAATCTGCGTGAGGTTCAACGAGCCCGCAGCCATCAAGCCACCAACGATGGCAAAGCCCATGGCGATTTCATAGCTCACCACCTGTGCGGCGGAACGCATCGCACCGAGGAAAGCGTATTTCGAGTTAGACGCCCAGCCTGCGAGGATGACGCCGTAAACGCCCATGGACGTCATCGCCAACACCACCAGCATGCTGGCATCCACTGCGGCAACAACCCAGTTAGGCGTGAATGGGATCACCGCCCACACGGCCATCGCGGGCGCAACGGAAAGCGCTGGCGCAATGAGGAACAGAAACTTGTTCGCGCCCGTTGGAACGATTTGCTCTTTGAGGAGCAGCTTGATGGCATCCGCGATCGGCTGCAGCAAGCCCCAAGGGCCAACGCGGTTCGGACCGCGGCGCACTTGAATCCAGCCGATGACCCAGCGTTCGACCAACTGGAAATACAGCACGAAGATCAACACGGGAATCATCACCATGAGGATCATAGTGAGCGACTTCAGCACCAGCCAAGCCGCAGGCCCGTATGCCGGACCAACGAGGCCCAGCACTTGCGCGTTTAGCGATTGGATTAGTGCATCCATTACTCTGCCGCCTCTGCATACGTTGCTGCGTGGCTCGCACGCGCGTCCGCCGTGAGTTGCAAACTCGGCGCGCGACGCGTGATGGCGTCAACGTCGTAGATGCCCACTGGCTTAAACGCCACGTTGCTCGCATTGGCATCACCCAGATCAACCTTCACGGCACCGACGAGATTGTTGAGGCGCGACTGCACGTGCGCCGAGACATCAGCGGCGATATCTTGGCGCACCGCTTCGATGCTGTCCTGCTCGCATCCGGCGATGTCGAGCATATTGGCCAGCACGCGAATCACCTTCCACGCCGGACGCGTGTCGCCAAGAGGCTTCACCACGCCGTTGAAAGATTGCACGCGCCCTTCCATATTCACAAACGTGCCGGCGGTCTCGGTGAACGGGCTGATTGGTAACATCACGTTCGCGTATTGCGCGGCGCGTGCATTGCGGAACAACCCCATCGCCACCACAAACTCGGCTTTGTCGAGCGCGGCGAGCGTCGCGTCAGGATTCGCGCAATCGGCCTCGGGCTCAACGTTGTGCAGCACATAGGCGCGAAGCGGCGTGGCCACCATGCCTTGTGCACATTTGCCACCCGATGTTGGCTCTGCGCCAATCGCAGCGGCGCCGACACTGTTCGCCGCTTGCCCGAAGAAGCCGAGCGTGCCGCCAGCCAAACGCGCGATCTCCTGTGCCACAGCATGAATCGCCGTCGCGCGCGGATGCTGCTGGGCATAGTGCCCCAAGAAAACGGCGGTCTTCTCTGCACCTGCCAAACTCTGCGCAATCGCACGAGCTTCCGCCGTCACGGTGACACCAGCGACTGCACTCGCGACTTCGCCGGGGAGCGTTGCACCCTTTAGCTCGGCAAGCGCCTTGGCAATCGCCGCCAACGCCGTCGGCAGCGCAGCGGGGCTGACGATGGCCTTGTTACTGACACGCATTAGCAAGTCGTCATCAAAGGCATGCACGACATTCAGTTGCATGCCGCGTTTGGTCGCGGCGCGGAAACGCGTGGACAACAGCGGTTGCTCTTTGCGCAACGTCGAACCGACGAGCAAGGTCGCTTGCAGGTTCGTGATGTCGGCAACCGCCATACCCAACCAACGCGCGCCGCCCAGCTTGCCGTCTGCGCTGGTGTCACGTTGACGCACGCGCGTATCGATGTTGTGGGAGCCCTAACCGTGCGCCAACTTCTTGAGCAGGTGCAGTTCTTCCAGCGTCGCGCTCGGCGAGGCCAGCACGCCAATTTGCGCGCCACCGGCTTGGTCACGCACAGCCTTCAAGCCATCCGCCACCGTGTGCAGCGCATCCTGCCAATCGGTTTCCATCCATTTGCCGTCGCGCTTCACCATCGGCTTGGTGAGGCGCTCGTCGCTATTCAGTGCTTCATACGCGAAGCGATCGCGGTCGGAGATCCAGCATTCGTTGATGGCCTCGTTCTCCAGCGGCAGCACGCGCATGACGCGGTCCTGCTTAACCTGCACAACGAGGTTTGAACCGAGCCCGTCGTGCGGCGCGATCGATTTGCGGCGCGAAAGCTCCCAGGTACGCGCCGAATAGCGGAATGGCTTTGAGGTCAACGCGCCCACTGGGCACAGATCGATCATGTTGCCGGAGAGTTCGGAATCGACCGTCTTGCCAACAAAGGACACGATCTCCGAGTGTTCACCACGCCCGACCATGCCGAGCTCCATGACACCGGCGATCTCTTGACCGAAGCGCACACAACGCGTGCAGTGAATGCAGCGCGACATCTCTTCCATCGACACCAGCGGGCCCACATCCTTGTGCAGCACGACGCGCTTCTCTTCTTGGTAGCGCGACGCCGAGCCACCGTAGCCGACGGCCAAATCTTGCAGCTGGCACTCGCCACCCTGATCGCAAATTGGGCAATCCAGCGGGTGATTGATGAGCAAAAACTCCATCACCCCTTTTTGTGCGTCCTTGGCGTATTGCGATGCGGTTTGCACCTTCATGCCTTCGGTTGCAGGCGTTGCGCACGCGGGTAACGGCTTGGGCGCTTTTTCCACTTGCACCAAACACATGCGGCAATTGGCGGCGATGGAAAGCTTCTTGTGATAACAGAAGTGCGGAACAAAAATGCCGAGCTTATTGGCGGCCTCCATAACAGTGGCGCCGTTTTCTACTTCAACATTTTTGCCGTCGATCTCTAACTTAATCATTTGGGTTTACCTAACTGCTACTCTGCAGCCATCGCCAAGGGTGCATCGTGGTGGGACGAATAGCCTCCCGGTCCGACCATGCAGCGTTTATTGGCGATGTGATATTCGAATTCTTCGCGATAGTTCTTCACGAATGCGCGCACCGGCATTGCGGCCGCATCACCTAGGGCGCAAATCGTACGGCCTTGAATTTGGTCAGAAAGATTGAGCAACAAGTCGAGATCTTCCTTACGACCCTGACCATGCTCAATGCGATGGATGATGCGGTACAGCCAACCCGTACCTTCGCGACAAGGCGTGCATTGTCCGCACGACTCCTCAAAGTAGAAGTACGCGAGTCGTTCGGCCGCCTTCACCATGCAGGTATCTTCATCCATGACGATGACCGCACCTGAGCCGAGGTACGAACCGTTCTTCTGGATGGTGTCGTAGTCCATATCGAGGGTCATCATCACGTCACCCTTGATGATCGGCATCGACGATCCACCGGGGATGACGCCCTTGATTTTCTTGCCGCCGCGCATGCCACCCGCCATCTCTAGCAACTTGGCGAATGGTGTGCCGAGCTTGACCTCGTAGTTGCCGGGCTTGTTGACGTGCCCCGACACGGAAAAAATCTTGGTGCCGCCGTTGTTGGGCTTGCCGAGATTCAAGAACCACTCGCCGCCGTTGCGAATAATCGCGGGCACTGCAGCGAAGGTTTCGGTGTTGTTGATCGTGGTGGGCTTGCCATACAAACCGAATGACGCCGGGAACGGCGGCTTAAAGCGCGGCTGCCCTTTCTTGCCCTCGAGTGATTCGCGCAATGCGGTCTCTTCGCCGCAGATGTAGGCGCCGTAGCCATGATGGGCGAACAGCTCGAAGCTGAAATCGGTATCGAGAATGTTCTTACCGAGATAGCCAGCTGCGCGTGCTTCAGCCAAGGCCTCTTCGAAGCGCTCGTACTCGGCCCAAATTTCGCCGTGGATGTAGTTGTAGCCAACCAGAATGCCCATCGCATATCCCGCGATGATCATGCCCTCAATCAGCACGTGCGGGTTGTAGCGGATGATGTCGCGGTCTTTGAACGTACCCGGTTCGCCCTCGTCGGAATTGCACACCAGATACTTCGGGCCTGGGAACGAGCGCGGCATGAAGCTCCACTTGAGCCCCGTCGGGAAACCCGCACCGCCACGTCCGCGCAGTGCAGATTTTTTCACCTCGGCGATGACATCTTCAGGCTTCAGTCCATCTTTGAGGATTTTCTTCAGCGCCGCGTATCCATCGCGCGCTTCGTAATCCTTAAGACGCCAGTTGTCACCGGTGATCCCTGACATGATGACCGCATCGGGACCGTAATCGATTAGTTTAGAAGTCGCGCTCATTTGCTTGTTACCCCACTGAGCTCCTCGACCAACGCGTCGATCTTTTGCTTCGACATGAGGCTGCACATACGTTTGTTGTTAACGGTCATCACCGGCGCATCACCGCAAGCGCCCATGCACTCGCCCTCGACGACGGTGAACTTGCCATCGGCGGTGAGTTGCTTCCAATCAACGCCAAGCTTTTGCTTGAGGTACTCGGCCGCATCGACGCCACCGGACAACGCGCAGGGCAAATTGGTGCACACGGTAATCTTGTGCGCGCCCATCGGCTTGAGGTTATACATGTTGTAGAACGTTGCCACTTCATAGACAGCGACCGGCGGCATACCGATGTACTGCGCGACTTCATCCATTGACTCAGTCGAAAGCCAACCGCGCTCGTCCTGCACAATGGCGAGCGCCGACATCACCGCCGACTGGCGCTGGTCCGCCGGGTACTTGGCGAGCTCTCGATCGATCTTTTGTTTTGCGACCTCGGACAACACGAACTACTCTCCTTGCCAGTAATCGACGCCAGCATCTGCTGTCGTCAGGTGCCGCAGGCGTGAGCCGCCGCTGCGCCCATATGCCCCGATCTTTTTTGAATCGGGGTATTCGCAAACCTCTGCTGTGGCCTTGGTGCTCACCGAGATGTAGGCCAGTTCAGCGTCTGAGTCATTGATGATTTGATGGGCCGTGTCAGCCCCGCCGGTGGGGCAGCAAATGAAGTCGCCGGCACGGATCGGCCGCGTCTCTGTGCCGTAACGCAACGTGCCGCGCCCTCGGACGATGAAGAACATTTCTTCTTCCGCACGATGACTATGAAACGGACAAGCACGTTTACCGGGCTGCACCACATCAAAACCGTAACCGAGATCTTTGGCGCCGATGCGGGCACCCACCGAAGCAGACTCGGCTGCGAACTTATCGCCCTGCTCGAATGCTTCGAGCACGAGCTCGTCGATGTTGATGACGCGTTTGTCGATTGTGCGGTCGCTCATCGCAGATTTACCTATCGATCTCGCCGAACACGATATCTTGCGTGCCGATGATGGTCACCACGTCCGCAATCATGTGACCGCGCGACATTTCGTCTAGACCGGCCAAATGCGGGAAGCCAGGTGCGCGAATCTTCAAGCGATAGGGCTTGTTCGCGCCATCAGACATCAGGTAGATGCCGAACTCACCTTTTGGATGCTCAACGGCGGCATAGGCTTCGCCGGGTGGCACATGGAAGCCTTCAGTAAAGAGCTTGAAGTGGTGAATCAGCTCTTCCATGTTGGACTTCATGCTTTCGCGTGAAGGCGGGGTCACCTTATGATCATCCGAGATCACGGAACCCGGGTTCTTGCGCAGCCAGTCGATACACTGCTTGATGATCTTGTTCGACTCGCGCATCTCTTGCACACGCACGAGATAGCGATCGTAAGAGTCGCCATTGGTGCCGACCGGAATATCGAAGTCCATGCGGTCATAGACTTCGTACGGTTGCTTCTTGCGCAGATCCCAGGCAATACCGGAGCCGCGCAACATCGGGCCTGTGAAGCCAAGCTGCAGCGCGCGTTCGGGGGTGACGATGCCGATATCGACAAGACGCTGCTTCCAGATGCGGTTGTCGGTGAGCAAGGTTTCATACTCATCGACATAGCGGGGGAAACGATTGGTGAAGTCTTCGATGAAGTCGAGCAACGAACCCTGACGGTTTTCGTTAAGCTTCTTCATCGCTTCCGCGTTCTTACCTTTGATGGCGCTGTACTGCGGCATACGATCGGGCATGTCACGGTAGACGCCACCCGGACGATAGTAAGCAGCATGCATGCGCGCGCCAGATACCGCTTCGTAGCAGTCCATCAGGTCTTCACGCTCACGGAACGCGTACAGAAACACCGTCATCGCGCCGACGTCGAGCGCATGCGCGCCGAGCCAAAGCAAATGATTCAGGATGCGGGTGATTTCATCGAACATCACACGGATGTATTGCGCGCGCTCAGGCACTGGCAAGTCGAGCAACTTTTCGATCGCCATCACATAAGCATGCTCGTTCACCATCATCGACACATAGTCGAGGCGGTCCATATACGGCACTGATTGGATGTACGTGCGCGTCTCAGCGAGCTTCTCGGTAGCGCGATGCAAGAGGCCGATATGCGGATCAGCGCGCTGCACAACCTCGCCATCAAGCTCAAGCACGAGACGCAGTACGCCGTGCGCCGCAGGATGCTGCGGCCCAAAATTCATCGTGTAGTTTTTGATCTCAGACATGGTTACTTGACCTCAACCTTTCCGAAGCCACTAACCTTTGCACAAAGCAAACGATGAATTTCAGTGAAGGCTAACGTGCGCAGCACGTTAAGGTCGCACTGCGACCGGCCGGAGCTAAAGTTCATGGTGTAGTTCTTAATTTCACTCATGCCTGCACCACAACGTTGCGACAGGAACTGGCGCTGCGCGCCAGCTGAAAACCATGAACTTCAGTGGAGGCTAACGTACGAAGTACGTTAAGTCCGCATTGCGACCGGCCGGAGCTAAAGTTCATGGTGTAGTTCTTAATCTCGGACATGACTACTTCCGCCCTGCGTAGTTTTCTTCGCGGATCACGCGCGGCACGATTTCTCGCGGCTCGATCGTTACTGGCTGGTAGATCACGCGTTTCTGCTCTGGGTCGTAGCGCATTTCAACGTTGCCAGACACGGGGAAGTCTTTGCGGAATGGATGCCCAACAAATCCATAGTCGGTCAGAATGCGACGCAAATCTGGGTGACCCGAGAACACAATGCCGTAAAGGTCGAATGCTTCGCGCTCATACCAATTGGCACCATTCCAAACTGGGATCAGCGAATCAACCAGCGGGAAGTCGTCGTCGGCGCAGAAGCAACGCAAACGCAAACGCCAGTTGTGCGTGATCGAGAGTAACTGCGAGACCACCGCAAAACGCGCGCCCGTCCAAGCGCCCTCTCCCCAGTCGGCGTAGTCAACACCGCAGAGGTCGATCAACTGAGCAAACTGCAATGCGGGGTCATCGCGCAATTGGGTCGCAGCCGCGATGTAGTTGGCAGGCGCCACTTCGACGATGACTTGGTCACGGTCGACAACCAGCTTGGTGATCTTGTCGCCCAACACCGCTTGAACAGCCTGCTGCAAGGCGACGGACTTAGCACTCAACGTTGCGCTCATTCAGCTACGCCCTCGCGATCGTGTTGGTGCGCTTGATCTTGTTTTGCAGCTGGATCAAGCCGTAAAGCAGCGCCTCAGCGGTTGGCGGGCAACCTGGGACATAGATATCAACGGGCACGATGCGATCGCAACCGCGCACGACCGAGTACGAGTAATGGTAATAGCCACCGCCATTGGCGCATGACCCCATCGAGATCACCCAGCGGGGCTCAGACATTTGGTCGTAAACCTTGCGCAACGCTGGCGCCATCTTGTTGCAAAGCGTACCGGCCACAATCATCACGTCTGACTGACGAGGGCTTGGACGAAACACGATGCCGAAGCGGTCTAGGTCGTAACGAGACGCGCCTGCATGCATCATCTCAACAGCACAGCACGCCAAACCAAACGTCATTGGCCACATTGAGCCGGTGCGCGCCCAGTTGAGCAGCGTATCGACTTGCGTGGTCACGAAACCTTGTTGTGAAACTCCGCCTTCGGGCATTTGATGCACTCCAGACAATTTTCTTGACGAGGTCCAATGCGGACATCGCCGGCTGCGGGCTGCCATCAACCGATGTCAGCCGACTAAATTCTTTCTGTTGCCCGCCTACGCCGCACCGCCCGCGTCGATCCCCACCAAAACCGTGGGGCCCCTCGCCGGTCGGGCTCGCGCCGTTACTCCCAGTCCAGCGCGCCTTTTTTCCACTCGTAGATGAAGCCAAGCACGAGGATGCCCAAGAACACCATCATTGACCAAAACGCAAACCAGCCAATGTCTTGGAGCACCACCGCCCACGGGAAGAAAAACGCGATTTCCAGGTCGAACAAAATGAACAGGATCGCCACGAGGTAGTAGCGAACGTCGAATTTCATGCGCGCGTCTTCGAAGGCTTCGAAGCCGCATTCGTATGGGGAGAGTTTTTCGCTGTCAGGCCGGTCGTGGCCGAGAACGATCGTCAGGACTTTGGTGCCGATGACGGGAAGAACACCGACGGCAACGCCGATACAGATAAAAAGCAGGATCGGAAAGTAACTCTCGAGCATGGGAGTTGGTATCGGCTGGATCCGGTGGCAGCGCGCAAACGACGGGGCGTCGCCTTAACGCGGCAGTAACTGACTGAACTACTGAATGGTGCCGTCGGCGAGACTCGAACTCGCACAGCTTTCGCCACTACCCCCTCAAGATAGCGTGTCTACCAATTTCACCACGACGGCACATCGTGCAAAGCCTGAGAATTTTACCGTGAAACGCGCCCTTGCGGCACTGCAGCGACACTCACGGGTGCAACGCTAGCGCTATTTGCCCGGCGCGCTCGATGCAGGAACTTCTGCCTGCTTTGCCGCGTCCACGGCCGGCGCCGGTGCGGCTGGTACGGTCGACGATGTCGCAGGCGCAGCGCCTGGCACAGGAATGGCGTCAGCCGCTTTCGGTTTGGTATCTGTGCCGGTGGTAACGCTCTTGGTCACCGAAGATGTGACCCCATCGTTACGCGGTGCGTGGTAGTAGGTCAACCCGAGGCTGGTGAGGAAAAACAGGGTTGCGCACACCGCGGTCGAGCGCGACAGAAAGTTCGCGGCACCCGATGATCCAAACAGGCTACCGGCAGAACCACTGCCAAACGCAGCACCCATGTCAGCGCCTTTGCCGTGTTGCACCAGCACTAGGACGACGATGGCAGCGGCCACCAAAACGTGCAACGTAAGAATGAGAGACAGCAACATGAAATTTCCTTAATTCGTTTCCAAAACACTCAAATTCAAACTAACTGGCGAGGCTCGCACCCTAGAGGCTCCGACCAATCGCCAAAAAATCTTCTGCGACCAGCGACGCACCGCCGATCAATCCACCATCGATGTCCGCCTGCGCAAACAACTCAGCGGCATTCGATGCCTTGACGCTACCGCCGTACAAAATCGGTAACGATGAAGCCACCGATGCGTCTTGTTCAGCAACAACCCCACGCAAAAACGCATGAACCGCCTGCGCTTGCGCCGGACTCGCTGTCTTTCCGGTGCCAATCGCCCACACTGGCTCGTACGCCACGACCGCCTTTGCCAGCGATTTCACGCCATGCGCAGCGATTACCGCTTGAAGCTGGCGGCTCACCACGGCCTCCGTGTCGCCCGCCTCGCGCTCCGCTAGGCTCTCACCCACGCACAATATCGGCGTGAGTCCCACTGCCTGCGCCATGCCGAACTTGATTGCGACAATCTCGTCCGTATCTCCAAAAAGCGCACGGCGCTCTGAGTGACCAACAATCGCAAGTCGGCAGCCAAAATCCGCCACCATCGCTGCCGAGACTTCGCCCGTAAATGCGCCACTGGCGAATCGGCTGACGTCCTGCGAGCCGTACTGGATCGCCGTACCGCCTAGCACCTCTTGCAACTGCGCGAGGTAGGCGAACGGCGCACAGACCCCGAGCACTTTTGCGGGCGACGCAAAATCCGCGCCCTCGACGCAAGCGCGCAGCAACGCCGCGTTTGTGGCACGGCTACCGTTGAGTTTCCAATTTCCGACGACGAGCCGTTGCCGCATTTCCACACCGATTCCGCCTAAAGACGACCACTAACCGCTACAAAGCGAGCAAAACGGGCGCCCTCTGAGGGCGAAATTACCTAAATCTGACAAAGACTTAGATTATAGCGGGAATGGTCAACTTGGGGCAACGCCGACTAGCCCCAGAAAAGTTAGCGCTGCAGGTCGACCGAGCGGTTGAATTGCTCCTGATACTCCTCACGCGCCAGGCGCAGGGTGTCCCAAATCTTCCCGCGGGCCTGGATAAATGGGGAGGCGCGGGCCGCCTCACCCAAAAAGTGGTCAAGGTCGCGGTGTTCGCGCTTGAGGCGGGAGATCAGCGCAAGGAAGAGCTTGGTCAGCTCAGGATCGAAATGGGTGCCGCTCGAGGCCAGAATCTCCGAGGTCGCAGCCTCAAACGTCCACGCCGCTTTGTACGGACGCTTATGCGTCAGGGCGTCAAACACGTCCGCCAGAGACGTAATCCGAGCCGCCAGCGGGATCTCGGTGCCCAATTTTGGCTGGGTAACCTTTGCCGTCCCAACGTTCGTGGTGGTGGCGGGCGATCTCTTCGGCCATTTTGATGTGCGGAATCTCGCTCTTAACCAGCACGTCCGCGCCAATTTCTGCGTGCATTTCCATCACCGCGCGCTCGGCGGGGTTGAAGCCGCTTGGCTTCAGCAAAATGCCATCGGGGATACCGATCTTGCCCACATCGTGCAAACGCGCGGCAATATCGATCATGAAGATGGTTTCGTCGTCGCATCCTGCCTCCTTGGCCAAGATGCACGCCAAACGACCAACGCGGTAGGAGTGTTCCCCCGTCGAGTCATCGCGCAATTCCGCCGCCACGGCCAACCGCTCCATCGCCTCGACGCGCGCCTTGAAAAGCTCTTGCCGATGCCGGGCTAGTTCAACCTTTGCCGCCTTACCCTCGACAATCTCCACGCGAGTCTCCACCCGACGCATGGCTTGCTTCAGATCCTCCATCGGGGTGTCGGAATCGCGTTCGTGGAGCTTGGCAAGATGCACGCGAACGTGCTGCAGCACGTTCGCCTCGGCCGTTTGGCGCTCCTGCGCGAGCATTTCCTTCAAATACTTGAGAGCCTCGTCGTGACGGCCCGCGAATTCCAACGCTTTGACCAGTGCCACCAATACCTCGCGGGAGGCGAGCTTGAGCTCGCGAGCGCGCTCAAGCGTCCTTGAAAGACGCGTAATGCCCACATTGACCTGACCAGAGAAGGCTTCTGCGAGGCCTTCAGCCATGGAAGCTTGGATGTCAGAACGCGGGGATTTTGACAGACTGGCGCAGCTGCGCGCCTTCGCAGCGTGGTTCAACGCCGACTGAAAATCATTCATCTCTATCAATAATCGCGTGTAGTAATTCTCAGCCAGCACTCGGTGCTGAACCGAGAAAGCATCTGTTGGCTCCGGAGCGAGGTCCAGCGCTTTCTGGATCGCTGAGATGCCGTTCCTATATACATAGACATCCATTCCATCGCCT
>JAJTHU010000006.1 GCA_021300055.1 Nitrosomonadaceae bacterium
GCGATGCGGTTGGCCCCACCGAAGACGGTCTCGTACTCTTTGTAGACCTTCATGTAGGGGTGCTTCAGCGGCACCATCTTGTTGAAGCCGGCATCAACCTTAAGCTGACTCGCAAACGCGAGGAAGATCAAGGTCATCACGCTAAATGTGATGAGCCACATCTTGCGATGGTTGAAGATGAGTGCGGAGAATTTTTCGATCAGTGCATGCAGATTCATGGCTGCCTCAGAAAGGTGGCGTTGCGGCTCGAGAGCGACTTAGCGCTCAGGGCTTGGCAGTCTTGGATGGGGGGTTGGCAGGTGTGGCGGCAGGAGCGGTGGCGGCACCAGACGCTGCAGCAGTTGACGAAGCCGAGAGCAACACGGTGCGCGGACCGGTTTCGCCAATCACGAGGATGTCGTTTGATCCTCCGAACACGGCACCTGAGAGCGGCTTGATCGTGCCGGAGTTGAGCGCCGTAAAGCTCTGTCCGTTATCGCGCGAAATCAACAACGTACCCGACAGCCCTGCGAGGACAATGGCGCCGTCGGCGAGTTTCGTGGACCCCATGAAGGAAGCCTTCGTGCCCAGCGCGAGTTGCGACCAGCTACGCATGCCATCGGTTGAGCGATATACGTTGCCGCGCAATCCATACACAATCACCGCGCCGTTATTCGCTTGAACGGCGCCGAAGAACGAACCTTTGTATGGCGAATTGAGGCGGCTCCACGACTTACCTGCGTCGGCGGACACCATCATCGTTCCGGCTTCGCCGACGATCAATAGTCGACCGTCGCTCAACTTGATGATGGAATTCAGGTGACGATCTTCGTCGGTCTTTTCCGGTTCATCCTCAAAGGACTCGGCACGGGCCTTCCCCGCCTTACGTGCCGGAGGCTTGCTCGGGCTTGAGATCGCTTTGCGCGCGGCCCAAGTTTTGCCGCCATCCGTGGTTTCATAAAAGGCGCCATAGGCGCCAACTGCGTAGCCAACATTGGCATCGATGAACAACACGTCCATCAGCGGGCGCTTGTCTTTCTCGGATGCGTAAGCCTGGGTCCACTCCTGTCCGTTGTTCACAGACTTCAGGATGGTGGAGTCATGGCCCGTGGCCCAGAGCGTGTCACCGCTCGAGAACTGCACACTGGTGAGCAGTGGAACTCCTGCTGGCGTTTTGGCGCGCGACCAAGTCTCGCCATTGCTGTCGGAATAGACCACGTAACCACGATCGCCGACAGCAACGATTCGATTGCCCGAGCGGACAATGTCGGTCAGCATCAAGCGTGACATCGCCTGCTTGCTCATCGCGCCGGACGCAGGCATCACTTTGGGATTGATCTGCGCGTGTGCACCGACGGCGAGCCCAAAGGCTATGGCACCGAGGAGGCTCGCGAGCCAACGACGGGATTGAACTGAGGATAGTGTGTTCATGGTATTCCGCGAAAAAAACGACAACTTACAACTGGGTTGAATCGTCGGCCACGAGCGCTTGTGAGGCTTTTGCTCGTGACACAAATCCCACGACGCGCGGGGGTATGGGTGCTGTCTGCGCCTGCTAAGCGCGGCTGCTAACTACCGAGTAACTTAGCTTGCACAAAACAAACGGGGACAACCCTCGGTTGTCCCCGTTTGTGTGATTGCATGATACGAGCAATTAGCGCGTACCAGCTCCACGAAGTGCTTGTGGCGTGTAGTCAGCTGCGCTGCGCTTGATCGGTTCGTAGATCTTCGATTCTTCAGAGCGCAGACCCATCGCGATGTAACGACGCGATTGCAAGTCATGATGCACTTCAACGGTGCCGAACCACATTGGCACGTTGTACCAAACTTCGTTGTGCAATTCAGCAAAACGCCAGAGTTGGCCGCGACCATCGTACTTGTCGACGAGCACAACGTTGTGGCTATCTTCGTCGATGTAGAACGTACGACGCGAGTAGATGTGCGAGGTGCCGGCTTTCAGCTTGGCATCAACGACGTACACGCGATGCAATTCGTAGCGCGTGTGATCCTGGTTGATATGGCCTGGGCGCAACAAGTCAGCGTACTTCAGCTTCGGATCGGTCAGGCGATACGAGTTGTACGGGATGTACATCTCTCTCTTGCCAACCAAGGTCCATTCGTAACGGTCAGTTGCGCCGTTGAACATACCGAAGTCGTCGTTGGTGCGCAGACCGTCAGCAGCCGTACCGGGGTTGTCATAAGCAACGTTCGGTGCCAAACGTACGCGGCGCTGACCTGGGTTGTAGGTCCAAGCAGAGCGTGGCTCTTTGGCCTGATCAACCGTGTCCTTCACCAAGAGGATTTGACCGGCCAAACGCGCTGGCGCGGTCACTTCCTGCAGGTAGTTCAGGATCAGGTTTGGCTCGCGCTGCGCAGCGGTCTTGGACAGGTTGCCGTACGAGAAGTCGTACTCGTACTCAAACTTGACCAACGCGTAGTCGCCTGAGGCGGTAACCGCGGCTTGCGACCAGTGCATTGCGAAGGTGTCGCCTTTGTAGTGGAGCGAGTGATTCCAGATCGCTTCCAAGCCGTTCTTAGGCACAGGGAATGGCGTACCACCCGTACAGCCTGTGACACCGTTGCCGCCCGTCGAGAGCTTCGCCTTCGATGCGCAGTCGCGCGTTTCGCGATAGTGGCCTTCTGGATACGCAGCTGTGCGGCGCGATTGATACACCGGCAACTTGTAGGTCGGGTACTGACGCAGCATTGCCATCTGGCCCGGCGACAAGTTGTCCTTATAACGCTCCATGTTGGCGGCGGTAATCGTGAACAAAGGCTTGTCGTTTGGGAACGGATCCGGGTAGTAGCCTGCAGCCTTGAAGTTCACGCCAGCCGGAACACGGGTCAAACCGCCATCCCACGCAGGGATCGTACCAGCAGCGTTGCCAGCTTTTTCCGCGCCCATTGGGGTCAGGGTGGTGCCCAGCTTGGCAATATCCGCTGCGGACATCTGTGCCTGAGCTGCGGTGGCAATCGCCAACGCGCCCAAGCTAGCCGACAGCAGCATCGCAAGTCGTTTCGCTTTCATCATCATCCTCCAGAATTATTGGTATGAAACTGTACGCATTCCCACGCGCAAGACTTACGCCTCGGCGGGAGAACTGACCGACGGCATTGCCGTCGGTCAGGCTTGACACTTAGAACGAGTACGAGACAACCAGCGAAACGAAGTCGCGGTCTTTGACTGGGTTAGCAGACGAGCAGAAGCTCGCGCCTTGCACAGCAACTTGTGGCGCCAATGAGGTCTGGCGTGGGTCCACTACGTCGGTGCCGCAATAGGTCTTGCCACCGAAGAAGTTGTTGTACGAGAGGTCAACCGAGAACTTACGCTGGTAATCCCAGTTGAAGCCAACCGACACCGACTTCACACCTTCGTTGAAGGTTTGCGAAGTACCCTTCACGTCGTGGTTAAACGCGAGACGTGGTGCGAGGTTGCCGCCCAAGAAAGCGTTGGTGTATTCCGCACGAGCAACCAAGCGATATCCATACGACGTTTCGGTGACGAAGCCGTCGCTCTGTACGCTGGAGAGCGTCCCACCCGACTGGGTGGCGATTGCGCCTTGCAGGGTTGCTGGCAAGAACACGGCTGGGCCGTTGTACTTCAGGTTCTGGTTGAGACCGTGGTACTTGGTATAGCCGAATTCACCAACGAGCACGACTTGTTCCGCACCCAAGACGGATGGGATCGACTTCGTACCGGTCATCTGCAACTGGCTCATCTTCACGCGATCCCAGCCACGCTGATACGTACCGTTTGGCACGAGACCCGCGGCAGATGCGCCGAATGGACGACCGGCAGCAGCGTCAACCGTGCCAGGGATGGTCAGAAAACCCGTCGTGAGGTTAGGTGCGCCCAGTGCAGCAAGCAACAACTCAGGCGTGGAGTACTGCAGCGGCTGGTTCGGGCGATACGAGTACTCACCTTGCAGCGCGATGCCCCAAGGGCCCTGCGTGTTGAAGCTGAAGCCCATCAAGCGGATGTTCTCTGGGTACTCAGCGAAGTAAGTCGCCTTAACTGCCGGACGACCGCCTGCGGTTGGGTCAGCTTGACCACCGACCAGCGCCTGTTGGCACAGACCTGCCAAAGCAATACCACCTGGGCCAGCAACTGCGCCGCAGATGCTCGCGGCGAGTGGGCCACCGGTGATCACAGAAGTTGGATAGCCCTTGATGCCCGAGAAGAACGGGATACGGCTATGGTAGTTCATGTAGTAGAAGCCGAACTCGGTGTTGTTAAACGCCGGTGCGAGGTAACGCAGTGCGACACCGTACTGGCCGTGATCGCGCGCAGGTGCGTCCGCACCGCGAGGCGCCCAGACCGCAGCGGCAGGATCAAACACGCCGTAGAGCGGAACCGACGCGGTGTACAGCGGGCCAGCCGTTGGCGGCACGATGTTGCCGGGCAGACGACCCGTCATGTCGTTGCGGCGACCGAAGCCAACGAATACGCGATCAGAATCATCCGATGCGAAATCGTTGTTGCTCCAGTACGAGCCACGTGGGTCGATCTTGGTCTTTTCGAAGTTGAATTGCACGAACGCTTCCAACGATGCGTTCTTGGTCAATTCAAACGAACCCCACAAGCTAGAGACTGGCAGGAAGGCTTCTTTGAGTTCTGCGCCTGGCGTGCGGAGCTTCACCAAGTCAACTGGGTTGATCACGTTGATGCCGTTAGGGATGAACGTCGATTCGCCCCAAGAAATCACCTGATTACCACCGCGGAGGCGAACGTTCTTACCAGCAACGTCGAGGCTCTTGGTGATGAACGCGTCGAGCATGCGAGCGTCTTGACCGATGCGACGCTTGGCGATTGGGCCGAGTTTGTCGTTGTTGCGGTTTTCAAGATCGGTGAAGTACGTGCCACGCAACAGGATGCCCCAGTCTTCCCACTTAGCGGAAAGCTCGTGCGTGCCCTTGAGCACTTGCGCGAACGGGCGATTCTTTTTGTAGTTGCGCGTGCCGTCGTCTTCGTTAACAGAGCGCGATGTACCACCGTTTGCCAAGCCAATGAGGCTCTTGTCGGGGTCGCTCATGCGAATCGACAGACCGTAAGAAAGCGTGGTGTCGAAGCTGCCGGTCAGGCCGTTATCAAATTTGAATTGCGCGGCGTTTGCTGATCCCGAGATGACCACGCCAACGGCGAGTGCAGATAGCTTCAGGACAGGATTAAAGCGAACGCGGTTGCGTTGAGACGATGCCATCTCGGGTTCTCCTCAGAAGGTCAATGTTGGTTTTGTGAATCGAGCTAGGACGCCCGCGAAGCGGGAAGGTTCGCGGCCTTCTTTTGAAATCAAGGCTCGCTATCCAACACCCGAAAAACTACGCGCGATTCTACCGGAGAAGAACACAACACGTGTTGTATTCCTGCAATGAAATCAAGGACTTTGCCGCACTGCACAAAGTGACTCACGGGTCAGAAACGCGTTTGCGCACTTCAGCGAAAAGCGCGCTGCGGCGCTCACGCCCCGCCGGTCAACGGCAAGCGAGTAGGTCGGCCGGGTTTGGCAGATGCGCCTAGGCGCACCACAGCGCGACC
>JAJTHU010000180.1 GCA_021300055.1 Nitrosomonadaceae bacterium
GATGTGCGCTCGGTTGTGCATGATGTCCTTCGTCACCGCGTGGGCGTAACCTATGAAGCCGAAGCCGAAAACATCACTTCGGTAGATATCATCAACAAAATTGTCAATCAAATCGAAGTGCCATAAATCAGTTGACCGTTTGCAGTGATAGTTTACAGTTTAGTAATTATTAACGATTGACTTACGGCTTCATTGACTTACGACTCCAAATCCATGGATACCAAAGAAATTTTAAAAAAGGTTCGAAAAATCGAAATCAAAACCCGTCGTCTGAGTGACCATGTGTTCTCGGGGGAATACCACACGTCGTTTAAGGGGCGCGGTATGACCTTTTCAGAAGTGCGTCAATATCAATTTGGCGATGATGTTCGGGCTATTGATTGGAATGTAACCGCACGATACAACGAACCTTATGTCAAAGTTTTTGAAGAGGAACGAGAATTGACGATGATGCTTATGGTGGATGTATCCGGTTCGGAAAACTTTGGGAGTCAACAGTATTTAAAGCGTGAAATCATCACTGAAATTGCGGCAACCTTGGCCTTTTCTGCGACACAAAACAACGATAAAATTGGTTTGATTTTATTTACCGATCAAATCGAATTGTATATCCCGCCTAAAAAAGGAAAATCACACGTTTTACGGATTATACGCGAACTTATCGAATTTAAACCCCAAAGCAAACGCACACATTTGGGACAAGCCTTGCAATTTTTGTCGGCTACCCAAAAGAAAAAAGCGATTGTCTTTGTGATTTCCGACTTCCTGTGTCCCGATAATTATGAAAAACCGTTGAAAATTGCCAGTAAAAAGCACGATGTAACGGGTTTTCGAATTTATGATCCGCGGGAAGCCGAACTCCCCAACCTAGGTATTGTAGAAACCCTCGATGCCGAAACAGGGCAAATCGCCATCATCGATACCGGTAAAGCGATTGTTCGGCAACGCTATGCCGCTTTATATCGCGAAAAAGTAGCGCGCTTTAAAGAGTTGTTTTCCCGTTGTGGCGCGGGTACCGTTCAATCCCGTGTGGATGAAAGCTATGTAACCCGATTATTAAGTTATTTTAAAGCCCGAGCGTAATGAAAAAGTGGATTGTTGGATGCCTTTTGACCCTTGGGTTGTTTGAACCGGTTTGTGCGCAACGCGTGGAAGCTTCCATGGACTCGCTGCGCAAAAAAATTGGATCGGAATTTCTGCTTACGCTTCGAACGCAAGTAGCTCCCAATACCCGGGTACAATTTCCGAAAGGACAACAATTTGGCCCCTTGGAAGTTTTGGAATCCTACCCTATTGATACCGTTAAAAAATCCGATCGCTGGGAATTTGTCAAAAAATATGGGCTAACACAATTTGACTCCGGGCAATATATCCTTCCCAAACTAGCGGTGAGAATTGCAAAAAAAGACGTGTATACCCAACCCATTACCGTTGAAGTAATGCCGGTTCAGGTGGACACGTTGAAACAAAAAATGTACGATATCAAAACCATAGAAGCAGCGCCTTCGCCCAACAAAACGCTGGTGTCGTGCAGTTCGTTGCCGGCAATGTTGAGATCACGCGTGGGGCGCAGAAACTTGCGGTCGCGCGCGCGACCATCGTAAACGTTGGCGATGTCATCAAGACTGATGCCACCGGCAGTGTGCAGATCAATATGGTTGACGGTGCCTACATTTCGCTGCGTCCGGGCTCGGAAATGCGCGTTGAGAAGTACGTTTTCAACCCGGCGCAACCAACGCTTGGCGATGCTGCGCTTGAGTTGATCGTCGGCGTGATGCGTACGTTCACCGGGGAACTCACCAGCCGCAACCGAGGCCGGTTCGTGATGAAGACCAGGATCGCCAGCCTCGGCATTCGCGGGTCCAGCAACGTATTCGCTAACTACCCAGAGACTGGCACCATCAACCACACGCTTAGTGGCGCGCACATCATGACCAGCACCGACGCGCAAGGTGTGAAGCGATCGTTGATCTCGCTACCGGGTCAGACGGTGCAAGTATTGCCAGGCCAAGCACCGCGCTTCATCCCCACACCCGCGTTCATTGCGCAAGCTTCGTCACCAGCGCCAAAGGCGACCAGCTCGGGTCAGAAGGAAGAGCAAGCCGCGCCTTCGACGGATTCATCATCCAGCGCTGCTGCCGCAGCCCCAGCCGCTGCGCCATCGAGCACGACAACCTCCACAACACCACCGCCGTCGCAAGCTGGCACCGCCGCGGTCGGTACGCAGATTCAGGCGAACCAGACCATCAACAACGCGCTGATCGTAGGGCGTTTGCCGGGTCCCCTAGACCCGCCGCTCACTGGGTTCGAGGGCATTTTCTTGCAGAGTGGTGGCAACAGCTCGGTGATCGTGAACTCGGCCAACCAGATTGTCGAGGTGCGTAATGCCCCGGTCTCGTCGTTCTTGGCCGGCCCAGCCCCGTTGCCGGTCGGTTACGCCGCGGGCAATGGTGTGGTTTTGTCGCTCACGTGGACCGGGGGTACTTATCGCGACGCCTTCCGCAACACGGATGGAAGCGTGATTCTGGGACGCTGGCAGGGCGGCACAATGAACATCGTGCCGGACCCAGCAAGCGTGCTGCCCGGCGATACCCCGACGACATCCTTTGCTCTCGGCAACACCAGTGTCGCATGGGGCTTGTTCCGTGCGACCGCGAGCTCAGTTATCGGCGGATTCACGGGTAGCGCAACCTACTCGTTGGTTGGTGCAACCGCACCGACGGACGCACTCGGTAACGTAGGCACCTTCAATAGTGCAACCGTCAACGTGAATTTTGGGCAACTCACTGCCAACCTAAATGCGGGTTTGTCGATCAACAACCAAAATCTAACGCTCGGCGGCACGACTTCGTTCGCACGTGGCTCTGCAAACTTTGGCTGGAACCGCTCGGGCACAAACGGCAACCTCACAATCGGCTGCTCGGGAAGCAACTGCGCGTCACAGGGCTATGACGGCACCGTTGGCGTTGTGATCGCTGGAACCGCCGGTGCGTCGATGGGCGGCCAGTATCGGATAACACCAATACGCGCGGCGGGACAGGCATATACCAATCACATCGCAGGCACGTTCGCATTGCAATCGACCGCGAACCCAACCGTTGCGCCACCGATCGAGCCGGTGAAAATTGGCCGCGACTTCACCATGCGATCGAACTTAGGTGCGGACTTCACCGCAATGCGTCCGATGATGCCGATGGCGATCGGTCCTAACGCGTTGCCGCAAGCGGGCATCGGCGCACGTCGCAACGTGTCACTGGCACAGACGGCTGAGCGCTAAACGCGGCAAGTTGAAAGTCTAGTATCGATGCGGTGTTTCAGGCATTTTCCTTGAAACACCGCATCTGAACGTCACCTTGGCTTAACCGCCGGCTCGCGTCTCATCAGGCGCGCTCCTCTCGCTCTGGCGTACCGGTAGCGATCGCCTCGCGCGCGGCGCGCTTGGACTGACGGCGTGCCCAGTGCTTCAACACCCACGCCTCCGCATCATCCACGTACGTATAGACGGCTGGAATCACGATCAGCGAGAGCAGCGTCGAGGTCACCAATCCGCCGATCACGGCAATGGCCATCGGCGAGCGGAACGATGGGTCCGCACCGAAGCCCAGCGCGATCGGCAACATGCCGAAGCCCATCGCCAGCGTGGTCATCACGATTGGTCGCGCGCGCTTATGGCAGGCGTCAATCAATGCGTCGAATCGATTCAGACCATGATCGCGACGCGCGACGATGGCGTACTCGACGAGTAGGATCGAGTTCTTGGTCACCACACCCATGAGCATCAAGAGGCCGATCAGCGATGGCATCGAGAAACTCTTGTTGGTGAGCAACAGCAACACGAATGCGCCACCAATCGAAAGCGGTAGGGCGGCCAGAATCGTCACCGGCTGCATCACGTCTTTGAACAGCAGCACCAGTACGGCGTAGATACACAAGATGCCGATGATCATGGCTAGGCCAAAGCTCGCGAAGAGTTCGCCCATCATCTCAGCGTCACCGAGCGGCACTTGGCGCACATTGTCCGGAAGGTTTTTCACAGACGGCAGCGCGAGCGCCTCGGCTTGCACGTCACCGAGCTCGCGTCCGCCAAGCTCGACGTCGAGCGTGATCTGGCGTGTGCGATTGAGTCGGTCTATTTGAGATGGGCCGCTCCCCACGGTGATGCTCGCCACTTGATTGAGCATTACCGGGCCATTTTTGCCCGGCACTTGTAGGCGCTCGATCGCAGCAAGGTCCGCGCGAGTGGACGTCGCAAAGCGAACGTTGATCGGCACTTGGCGCTCGCTTAAATTGAACTTAGCTAGGTTCTGGCTGTAGTCTCCAGCGGTGGCGATACGGATGGTCTCACCGATCGCGGCAGCGCTGACACCGAGGTCAGCCGCACGCGCGAAGTCAGGACGCACGATGATCTCTGGACGCGACACGCTTGCAGACGATGACACGTTGCCGATACCGGGAAGCGTGCGAAGGTCACGCTCGACTGCGTCGGCGGCCTGCAGCAGCGCGTCTGGGTCTTCGGACTTCAATACAAATGGCATCTTCACGCCGGTGTCTTGCGGGCTGACCATGACGCGCACGCCGGGCAGATCGCGCAACGCGGCGCGCAGCTTGGCCTCTACACCTTGTTGGTCAAGGTCGCGATCACTTCGGTGCACCATCATCACCGTCAGCGCCGCCTTGCGTGCCTCCGGCGCAGCACCGGGCACGAATGCGTCACCGGAGAGTCCACCGCCGACCGAACTGAATACGTTCTTCACTTCTTTGACTTGCATGATGGCTTGTCGCGCGCGTTCCTCAGCCTGCATCGTTTCGGCGAGTGAACTGCCGGGCGGTAGCTCAAGATTGACCACGGTTAGCGATCGGTCCGCTGGGGGCACAAACCCAGTTGGTAGCAATGGCACCAACATGATCGACGCAACAAAAAACAATGCCGATGCGATGGCCGTGATGTTGCGGTGACGGATGCACCAGCTCACCCATTTGAGATACCGCTGCATGATGGGGCCGTCTTTTTCTTCGAGTAGGTCCGCCTTCGGTGCCTTCAGGATGTAGGCGGCCATCATTGGCGTAAGCAAGCGTGCCACCACAAGCGAAGCAAAAATTGCCAGTACAGCTGTCCAGCCAAACTGCTTGAAAAACTTACCGGCGATGCCGGACATAAACGCCGTTGGCAGGAACACCGCGATCAATGCGAACGTGGTCGCGATCACCGCAAGGCCAATCTCATCGGCCGCTTCGCGCGCAGCCTGTAGTGGCGACTTGCCCATGCGCAGATGCCGGGCGATGTTTTCGATTTCAACGATGGCATCGTCCACCAAAATGCCCACGACTAGCGCGAGCGAAAGCAGGGTGACGGTGTTGAGCGTAAAGCCAAACCAGTACATGCCCAAGAAGGTCGGGATGATGGACAGCGGTAGTGCAGCCGCAGCCACAAAAGTCGAGCGCCAGTCTCGCAAGAAGAACCACACCACGACTACTGCTAGGATGGCACCTTCAATCAGCAGCCACATGGAGCCTTTGAAGTTCTCCTCGACCGGCCAAACGCTGTTAATCGACTCTTCAATCTGCATCGTCGGGTAGGCCTTGCGCAGTTCCGCTACCGCTTCGCGCACGCCGTTGGCGACATCGATCTCCGACGCGCCTTTGCTGCGGCTCACCTCAAACGCAACCACGCGCTTACCGTCGCTCAATGCCACCGCGCGTTGCTCCGCCACCGTGTCGCGCACGGCGGCGACTTGATCGAGCCTTATGCGGCGTCCGTCCGCGAGCGGTAACTCAAGCGCGGCAAGGGCTTCAACAGTTTGGACTGTGGCAATGGTACGCACAGCTTGCTCGGCACCGCTGATGTCGCCGCGCCCACCTGGGACTTCTTGCTGCACGCGGCGCAACTGATGTGAAATGTCGGCCGCCGTCACACCCAGAGCCGACATCCGCGACTGGTCAAGCTCAACCAGCACCTCGCGGGTCACCCCTCCCAAACGCGCCACCTTGCCAACGCCCTTTACCGACAGTACGCGCTTGGTTGCGGTGTTGTCGACAAACCATGAAATCGCCTCCTCGTCCATTGAGGCCGACGACACTGAGTAGGTAAGAATGGGCTTTCCCGCCGTCGATACCTTGGACA
>JAJTHU010000102.1 GCA_021300055.1 Nitrosomonadaceae bacterium
AGTCATCCGTGAGTTCGAATCTCACCGCCTCCGCCAGTTCTTTGACTGCGGATTCGCGTGTTTCCTCGTTATCCCTCCTTAGTGCGTCGATTGACGCACCACGCCGCAGCCACCATTACGGTCACTTTTGCGTGCGCTGTCACAATTGCAGCCCACGCGGAACTGCCATTGCCGGGCGCCCAGGGAACACCAGCCGTTTCCGCGGTCGCGCCACCAACCGAGCGCCTCGTCGTCACCGCCACGCGGCAGCCGGTTCGCGAAGCCGATACGCCTGCCACCATCGCAGTCGTCGACCGGGCAGACATTCAGGATGGGCAGTTGCGCATCAACCTCAGCGAGTCGTTGGTGCGCGTGCCCGGGCTCTCTATCCAGAACCGACAAAACTACGCGCAGGATTTGCAAATCAGTTCACGCGGGTTTGGCGCGCGCGCGAGCTTTGGAATTCGGGGGCTCAGGCTGTATGTGGATGACCTCCCGGCCACGTTTCCCGACGGCCAAGGGCAGGGCGCCATCGTGCCGCTGTCGGCTGTGGAGTCGCTTGAGGTCTTGCGCGGGCCTTGGGCTGGGGCATACGGCAATTCGGCGGGTGGCGTGATTCAGGCAACCACGCAGGCGTCAACACGCTCGCCAGCGGCGAGTCTCGAAACGATTGCGGGTGGAGACGGTATGCGGCGCTTTGGCGTGCGCTTAGGTGCGCAGGCTGGTGCGCGGAACAGCATTCGCCCAGCGGCGCTCGCGGGTTACCTTGACTACAACCTGTTGGTGACCGACGGGTTTCGCGACCACAGTGCAACGCGCCGTGCGCAGTGGTTTGGACGTGCCGATACCGAAGGTTTGCTGGGTTCAGCCAATTCACGCCTCACCGCCACCTTTATCGCGGTTGACCAACCCGATACCAAGGATCCCTTAGGCTTGACCGTAGCGCAATGGCGCGCTAACCCACGTGCGGCAGGTACCAATGCGATCGAATTTAACACCCGCAAATCGGTACAGCACCGTCAGATGGGTGTGACTTTTGCAGATTCGCTGCAAGCGCTAGATTGGCGCATCAATGCTTACCTCGGCACACGCGAGGTCGAGCAGTTCCTCGCGACGAGCGTTGGCGCGCAGTCGGTCGCGACAAATTCTGGCGGTGTGATTGATCTCGCGCGCGACTTTGCTGGCGCGGCGCTGCGTGTCTCTGGGACGACGGGCGAGGCTTACACCACATCGTGGAGCGCGGGAATCGAATGGGATGCTGCGATCGAACAGCGCCGCGGCTTCGAGAACTTTGTTGGGGCGGATTCGTCGCTACAAGTCGGCGTACGTGGCCGAGAGCGGCGGAACGAGCAGAGCCGTTCGAGCAATGTTGCCGCATACGTGCAGATGCGCGGTCGTATTGGTCAAGGAAGCGACCTAAGCAGCGACCGCTGGGGCTGGATGTGGAGCGTCTGCGCCAGCGAGCTCGCGTTCAGCACGCTCGATCGGTTCGTCGCAGCCGGGAATCCAGATGATTCTGGTGGGGTTCGATACCGTGCACTCACGCCCGCGGCAGGACTGACGTTTGCGCAATCACCTACCTTGCAGTGGTACGCTTCAATTGGGCGCGGCATCGAGACGCCGACCGCCGCCGAGCTCGCGTATCGGCCTGATGGCGCCGCAGGTCTCAATTTCGGATTGCGACCGAGCCGGAGCAAGCAAGCCGAACTGGGGATGCGCTGGCAACCGCAAGAAGCCACGAGCGTGCGAGTTGTCGCCTTTAGCGTTCGTGCAGACGATGAAATCGTCCCTGCCGTTTCGGTCGGCGGGCGGGCGAGCTTCCAGAACGCCGGGACAACGCGTCGCACTGGTATCGAGTTGGGCGCAGAGCAGCGATTTGCGGGTGATTGGCGCGCCAGCGTTGCGCTGACGCGGCTCGACGCGCAGTTTGAGTCTGCCTTTCAGCAGCGTTCGGTGGTGAGCGGTGTGACGAGTTCGCGGATCATCAATGCAGGTAATCTTTTGCCGTCAGTGGCGAGGCTGAACGGCTTCGCTGAGATCGCCTGGCGCGTGGGACAGCCCGGCTTGTCGTTCGCAGTTGAAACGGTCGCACGCAGCGCGATGTTTGCTGACGATTCCAATTCCAGCCAGGCGCCGGGTAATGTGGTGGCGAACTTGCGCGTGGGCTATCGGTCTGATTGGGGTGGGCTTCGTGTGCAGACATTCCTGAGGGTGGATAATCTGATCGATCGAAGTACCATTGGTAGCGTCATCGTCAACGAAGCAAACGGACGTTTTTTTGAGCCGAGCCCCGGCCGTCGGATTAGTGTTGGTGTCGCCATCAGCTTGCCTTGATGGGACGTCACACCACACCTCGAATTTTTTCCCAACCAAGCAAGCAAACCATGATCCAATCCTCTCGCTTCATCTCCTGCGCCGCCATCGGCGTGGTTTCCTCGCTGGTCGCTTTGACCGCGATGACGGCATCTGCGCAGACGCGCACGTTCAACACCGAGCAACACAAGGTCAACGCGATTACGGTCGTCAAAGGGCTGAAGCATCCTTGGGCAGTTGCCTTTCTGCCCGACGGTCGGATGTTGGTCACTGAGCGTGGCGGCAATATGCGCGTGGTTGACGGCGGCAAGTTGGTCGACGCGCCAATCGCCGGGCTCCCAAAGGCGACCGAGTTTGGGCAAGGCGGTTTGCTCGATGTCGTTGTGCACCCCAAGTACGCTGAGAATGGTTGGATTTACTGGTCCTACAACGCTGTCGAAGGCGGTCTGCACGGCACCGAGGTTGCTCGCGGCAAGCTAGGTGGCACGCGCGATAAGCCCGCCATGACCGACGTGCAAGTGTTGTTCAAGATGTCACCCAAGTCGGAGCGTGGTTTCCACTTTGGGTCGCGCATCGTATTTGACCGCGACGGCTACATGTACGTAGGCTTCGGTGACCGTGGTGATAGCCCTGCCAAAGGTGCGAACCAGCGCTCGCAGCAGCTTAACGACCACGCAGGGAAGACGATTCGCTTGTTTGATGATGGCCGTGTCCCGCCGGACAATCCGTTCGTCAAGACCAAAGATGCGAAGCCAGAGATCTATACGTTGGGCAACCGCAATATCCAGGGTGCAGCGCTCAACCCGCGCACGAACAAAGTTTGGACCCACGAACACGGCCCTCAGGGCGGGGACGAAATCAATATCCTGACGCCGGGAACGAACTTTGGATGGCCTGTGATTACGTATGGCGCCAATTACGGCACGGGCTCCAAGATCGGTGAGGGTACAGAGAAGGCTGGCATGGCGCAGCCGCTGCACCAGTGGACGCCTTCGATTGCTGTTGCGGGTATGGCTTTCTTGGGCAGCGACGGCAATGGCGTGACGCGCCCGAATAACTTCAGCAAATGGAACGGCAACGTTTTGGTAGGCGCACTGGCCGGACAAATGGTTGTGCGCCTCACGCTCGATGGCGATAAGGTTGTCGCGCAAGAGCGTATGTTTGTTCGTGAGTTGGGTCGAGTACGCGATGTTCGCCAAGGCCCAGACGGCAACGTTTACGTCGTGACCGATGCGCCCGACGGCGAGTTGATTCGTCTCGAGCCTGCGAAGTAATCTCTCCTTCATTCGACCTTCCTTGCGAGCGCGGTCATGAATGACGAACACGCGGTTTCTGCGAACGGCAAGTCTGTGCAAGGCGGCGGGGCGGCATCTACCGCCGCCGTCGCAGCCGTTTACGTGTGGGACTTGCCAGTACGCCTATTCCATTGGCTGTTGGTCGCGTCAATCATTGGTCTGTTCGTGACCGGCAAGCTCGGCGGGAACTGGATGGAGTGGCACAAGCTGATCGGCTTTTTTACGCTCGGGTTGGTGGTGTTTCGCATCATCTGGGGCGTGGTCGGTTCTGAGTACGCTCGGTTTGCAAGCTTTGTGCGCGGACCGGGTGCGGTGCTCGCCTATCTGCGTGGCAGTTTTTCTGGTGCGGGTTCTGATGGTGCGAAGCCCTACTTGGGACACAACCCGCTCGGCGCGTTGTCCGTCTTGGGGCTGCTGGCGGTGGTGTTGTTTCAAGCCATCTCTGGACTGTTTGCCGACGATGACATCTTGATGCGCGGCCCATACGCTAACGCGGTGTCAGGGGCGATCAGCGCGCAGCTCACCAAGTTGCACAAGCTTAACTCTGACTTGATCCTCGTCTTGGTCGGTCTGCACCTTGCCGCCATCGCGTTCTACTTTTTTGTGAAGAAAGAGAACTTGGTGAAGCCGATGCTCAACGGCAGCAAGGTGGCCGATGGTTCTACGGCGCAAGCGGCATCTGCGCAGAAGCGCCCGGCTCCTTGGTTGGCCTGGGCGCTTGCCATTTGCGTCGGTGTCTTGACCTACCTCGTGGTGACGCGCGCGTTCGGCTGAGCTTTAGCTCGGCAAGTGTGCGCTGCAGCCCCTTCAGCGTCGCTTCAGGGGGGTACTTCTGCAATCTGTCGCCGCGGCGTTTGAATTGCTCCGGGCGATCACCATCATTGCAGCATACGCATTGATGCGGAAACGATGAAGGAGAAGCACATGGGCATGGTCGACGAACTTGAGAGACTTTCAACGCTGCACGCTGCAGGCCACTTGAGCGATGATGAATACGCCGCGGCTAAGGCGCGGGTCCTCCGCAGTGCGACGGTGTTGTCAACGGCAAACGACGCTGCGACCTCCGTCTTGGCGCGGTTAACCCGTTCACGGTCACAGAAATGGTTGGGTGGCGTGGCTGGCGGTTTGGCAACGCTGACCGACGTGCCTGCCTGGGCGTGGCGCATCTTCTTCATCCTTACGGCTTTCCTCCACGGCCTTGGCATATTGATCTACCTGCTGATGTGGATCTTTGTGCCACTAGAACGGCATGCACTGCCTGCGCCTGCTCCAGCACCGACCGTACCGCCCGCAGCACCGGGGGTTTGATTCCGTAGCGCCTGCGCAGAGCCTGAACAAGGCGCGCCCCAATAAGAAACGCCCGCTTGTCGCGGGCGTTTTCTTTGGCGGTTCCCAATCGCTACGAGGCTTGGCCTCTGGCTCTTGGACAGCGATGTCACTTAGCGCGGTAGTCGTCGTGGCAGGCTTTGCATGAAGCGCCTGTTGCGCCGAACTGCTTCTTGAGGTCATCAAGGCTGGCGGTACGCGCCATCTGGCCAAGCTTGCCGGTCTCAGTGACCATCTTGTCCATTTTGGCTTTGAAGTCAGCGGCATTCGTCCAGATTTCGGCTTTCGCCTTGGTAGGCGCACCCTTGTCTGTTCCTGCGCCGAAGCCCTCGTGGGCGAGCGGCGCCATCTGCGCGACGATGCCCGCGCTGCGCGCGAACGACTCTTTGTCGTACGGCTTATCGCCGCGTACCATCGGCGCCATGTTGCCGCCGAAGTGATAGCCGATGACCGAGAAAACAGATTGGCGGTACTTGATCGAGGCCTCGGCCGCGCTCTGCGCAGAGGCTTGTGGTGCAGCGGTGACGAAGGCAAATGCTGCAGCAACAGCAGCAGCAGAAACAACTGACAGCTTCAACATAACGGCTCCCTGTAAGGTTGTGATGGGGTGCAACGCGAGGCGAACTTCTCACGGCAGTGCCGTGTTACTCCGATATACGTAAAGGTCAGACAACTGGATTCTAGCGGGTTGCGCGACAGTGCGAATCCGCGCTGGTTCGCAAAAGTCCAGTATTGGCGCTCGTTTTCAGGCATTTTTGTCTGAAATAGCCCATGGATACTGGGGTTTTGCGTCGATATGGCGTCCTTCATGCTGGGTGCTCGCCAAACCACGCGCATAGACGGTAAATGACGCTTGGGCGACTGGGCTCTCAAGGGCAAAAGGACGGTGTTCACGCATAGTGGAAAGGGCTAGAATCTCGGTTACGCCCGATGTCCGGAGAGTCACCATGCGCAAAATCAAAAACGTCTTGCTTGGCAGCCTGCTGATCGCAGCGGTATCGTCCCCGATCGCTTTGGGTATCTTCACGTTTTCCGTTGGCGCGCTCACGGTGACTGCGTCGCAGCCTGTTGCAGATTTCACCCTTCGCGCGGTCGCGTCTGTTGCTGCGGCCGTTTCTTCTGCGACGGGCGCTAAACGCCCAGCCTTCCGAACCCAGCAAAGCCAGTCGTAGCGCTGGCGATCATCGCCCTCTGGGGTCAGTTAGTGGGCGGGCGTAGCGCGTCTGCCCAGCAATTTGGCGTCTCGTAGAGGCGCACTCGCTCCAGCGTGAGCTCGTGACCAAAACGGTCCCGATAGGCGTGTTCCAAGATAGCAAAGGCCGCCGCTGCGAGGTTCTCAGCAGTTGGCACCTCGTCCAACACCACCGTCTTGTGACCGGGGATCATCTGCAAGAAGTCACGCATGATCTTGTCGCCACGCCAGACCAAAAACGCGTGATCCCAGACGTCGACTAGCCGCTCCTTGGCAATTTGCTTGATGTCGCCAAAGTCCATCACCATGCCGTCGTCAGACGCGCCATCTTCGTGGATGGGCTCGGCAGCAAGGGTTAGCTCAATCGCGTAGCGGTGCCCGTGGATGTTGCGGCACTGGCTCTTGTGATTGGGGAGGCGGTGGCCAGCGTCGAATTCAAGTCGGCGCGTGATGCGAATTTTCGGTTTCATGGCAGGGAAGTATAAGGTCGCTCGCATCGCGAGGTGCGCCGAGTAGGGCGGTAACGCTAAAATCGAACCTTTGTCCTCCCTCCTTTCCTCCTTTCTTTCCGCCAACGTCACATGTCGCTGATCGTCCAAAAGTACGGCGGCACGTCGATGGGTTCGCCTGAGCGAATCCGCGAGGTCGCCAAACGCATTGCGCACTACCACGCGCAAGGTCACCAGTTGGTTGTCGTGCCTTCGGCCATGTCAGGTGAGACCAATCGCCTGCTCGGCCTTGCTAAGCAACTCAACGAAAACCCCGACGGACGCGAGTTGGACGTGATTGCCGCCACGGGAGAGCAAGTGTCAGTGGGGCTGTTGGCGCTGGCATTGCAGTCACTGGGGCTCAAGGCGAAGAGCTACACCGGGTGGCAAGTGCGCATCACCACAGATAGCGCGTTTACTAAGGCGCGCATTTTGTCGATCGACGACGCGAACATTCGCCGCGACCTTGCCGAGGGCTATGTGGCGGTGGTCGCGGGCTTCCAGGGTATCGATGCGGACGGAAACATCACGACCCTCGGACGCGGGGGCTCTGACACCACGGGTGTCGCGGTGGCCGCTGCGCTGAAGGCAGATGAGTGCCAGATCTTCACCGACGTTGACGGCGTCTACACGACGGATCCGCGCGTGGTGCCTGAAGCGCGCAAGCTCGACAAGATCACGTTTGAAGAAATGTTTGAACTCGCGAGTCTGGGTTCAAAGGTGTTGCAAATTCGCTCGGTGGAATTCGCCGGCAAGTACAAGGTAAAGCTGCGCGTGCTCTCGTCGTTCACCCCGCACGACTCGAACGATACCGGCACGCTGATTACTTACGAGGAAGACGCTATGGAACAACCCGTTATCGCTGGCATTGCGTTCAATCGCGATGAGGCCAAACTGACCGTGCTGGGTGTACCCGACCGCCCCGGTATCGCGTATTCAATCCTCGGCCCAGTTGCTGAGGCCAATATCGACGTGGACGTCATCATTCAAAACACTTCGTCCGAAGGTATCACAGACTTTTCGTTTACGGTGCACCGTAACGACTACGCCAAGGCATTGGCTTTGCTGAATGACAAAGTGAAACCGGTGATCAACGCTAAGGATGTGCGCGGTGATAACAAGATTGCCAAGGTGTCGATCGTCGGCATCGGTATGCGCTCGCATGCAGGCGTCGCGGCGAAGATGTTCGAATGTCTCGCTAAAGAGAACGTCAACATCCAGATGATCTCCACTTCCGAAATCAAAACATCCGTTGTCGTTGACGAGAAGTACATGGAGCTTGCCGTGCGCGCATTGCATGCCGCTTTTGAACTCGATCGAGAAACCGTCTGAGGTTTGACGGAAAACGTATCCTCAGCCTATCTGGAACCTCATGAAAACATCACTATTCATCGGAATGCTCACCTTGGCCGCAACGACCGCCACCACGACCCTAGCGGCAAACGCGAAGGAAGACCCTTATCTTTGGCTCGAAGAAGTGATGGGCGAAAAGTCCATCTCCTGGGTGAAGGAGCAGAACGCAAAGTCACAAAAAGAACTTGAGGCGCGTCCAGAATTCGCGCCGATCCGCGATCGACTGCTGGCGATCGTCAACTCGCGCGAGCGCATCCCCGGTGTGCAAAAGCGCGGCGAGTGGTACTACAACTTCTGGCAAGACGCCAAGAACATCCGCGGCGTATGGCGTCGAACCACGCTTGAGGAGTACCGCAAGGCGGCTCCTAACTGGGAAGTGGTGCTCGATCTTGATCAACTCGCTCGCGACGAGAAAGAAAATTGGGTGTGGCGCGGCGCAAATTGCCGCTTTCCGGATTACAACCAGTGCATGATTTCCTTGTCGCGCGGCGGCGCCGATGCTGTAGTCGTGCGTGAATGGGATTTGAAAACACGCAGCTTCGTGAAAGGTGGCTTCGAACTCAAAGAGGCCAAAGGTTCTGTCGATTGGATTGACGCAGATACGTTGTTCGTCCAACAAGCCTTCGCGGCGGACCTCATCCCCAATACGCAAACCAAGTCAGGCTACGCGCGCCAAGTGCGCGTCTGGAAGCGTGGCACGCCAATCACCGCAGCCAAAGTGGTGTTCGAGGGACAAGTCGAAGACATCGGCGTGAGCGGTAGTCAAACAGAACAGAAGGGCTACCCAACTGAGCAGTACATCCGCCGCGGCGTGACGTTTTTCACCTCTGAAACCTACTGGGTTGATCGCAAGAACGGCGATAAGCTCGTTAAGCTCGATATCCCGGCCGATGCCACTTTTGGCTTTTGGCGTGATTGGTTGAGCGTGCGTGTGAAGACGGATTGGACGGTTGGCGGCAAGACATACAAGCAAGGCTCGCTCATCGCCATGCCGCTCGCAAAGTTTTTGCAGGGCGAGCGTAACTTCGACGTGCTGTTTGAAGGTACCGATCGCACCTCGCTGTCGAGTTTCACCGCGACCAAGGACTTCGTCATCCTGAATGTGCTCGACAACGTCAAGAATCGACTCTACGAGCTGTCGTACCAGCAAGGTAAGTGGGTACGTCGGGCAGTGACGATGCCTGGGATCGGCACCGTTGGCGTTGGGGCGGTTGATGCCGACGACAGCAACGATTACTGGATGACGCTCACCGACTACCTCACGCCGTCAACCTTGTTCCTTGCTAAGGCGGGCTCTGACACGCGTGAACGACTCAAATCCCTACCCGCGTTTTTTGATGCCGCACCTTACAAGGTAGAGCAACTCGAAGTCGCATCCAAAGACGGTGAGCGCATCCCGTACTTTGTCATCATGGGCAAGAACGCAAAGTTGGATGGCAAAAACCCAACATTGCTCTACGGTTATGGCGGCTTTGAGATTTCACAGTTGCCCGCGTATTCCGGCGGCATCGGTGCGGGTTGGCTCGATCAAGGTGGTGTTTATGTCGTTGCCAATATTCGCGGTGGCGGCGAGTTCGGTCCGCGTTGGCACCAAGCTGGCCTCAAAGCCAATCGTCAGCGCGTCTTCGATGACTTCATTGCTGTTGCACAAGACCTCGTGACACGCAAGATCACCAGCCCGCGCCACTTGGCGATCTCCGGGGGCTCAAACGGCGGCTTGCTTGTCGGCGCGGTCATGGTGCAGCGCCCTGACTTGTTCCGTGCCGTCATTTGTAGTGTGCCGCTGCTGGATATGCAGCGTTATCACAAGCTGTTGGCCGGTGCGTCGTGGGTGGCAGAGTACGGCAACCCTGACGATCCTAAAGAGTGGGAGTTCATCTCCAAGTACTCGCCATATCAGAACGTCAAGGCCGGCGTGAAGATGCCGCGCGTATTGTTCGTGACTTCGACGCGCGACGATCGGGTGCATCCAGGCCATGCGCGCAAGATGATGGCGCGCATGATGGAGCAGGGACATAACGTGCTCTATTACGAGAACATCGAGGGTGGACATTCAGCATCGGCCAACAACCAGCAACTTGCCTATCGTCAAGCGTTGCAGTGGGCCTTCTTGCTGGGCGAGCTCAAGTAAGCTCGTTCGCTGAAGTGTTGAAATGCAAAAGGCCCACGAGAGTGGGCCTTTTGATTTGCTGGGGACAAGCAGTTGGCTTGCTCGGGCGAAAGGCAGAAATGAAAATGCCACCCGAAGGTGGCATTTAGGAATGTGGCGCGCCCGGCAGGATTTGAACCCACGACCCCTTGGTTCGTAGCCAAGTACTCTAATCCAGCTGAGCTACGGGCGCCTAGCCTATCATTATAGCTGCAACTTGCTGGCCATGCAAATTTCGGGGCTCAGTCAGCGGAACACGCCGACGTCGGGTAAAATGCGTGCGATGGAGACCTGGCCGAGTGGTCGAAGGCACTCCCCTGCTAAGGGAGCATACGCCCAAAAGGCGTATCGAGGGTTCGAATCCCTCGGTCTCCGCCATCTCACGCAACAAGGGCCCCGATGGGGCCCTTGTTGCGTGATCGGGTTGAAGCGGTAGATTCGAACCTTCGATCATGAACACGCCGATTTCGACGGCCCGACATCGCCGGGCTACGGGCCGGACATCGCCGCCAACGTGTTTTGGAGGAGGAGTCAGGCCGCGTCGTCCTGCGGTTCGCTGGGCATGTTCCAGGCCAGCACCATGGCTGGCAGGCTGCTGGCGCATAGCAAGTACGACAAGGCGATGCCCGTCCAGAAGCGATCACCCAGCTGCTCATCGAGCCAGCCACCGCCGGTGACCAGGGACAGCAGCACGCCGTACACGAGAGTCAGCGTGGAGATGCCACCGTAGGCCACCTTGTAGTTGGCATCACGCAGGGCGATTTGCCGCTCATCGAGCAATTCGTTCGGTGCCTCGGATATCAACCGAACGGATTGGCGCAGGAAGGCGAAGAGGCAAAGCCCCAGCACCATGAGGATGACCTCCGAGTAGGTTCTGAACTTGAGGTCGCCGATGAAGACGGTGAGCGCCAGTGCCGTCATCACCACTGCCGCGCTCGACACCAACAGGCGCCTCGGGCCTTGGCGGCGCAGCGGCGACGGCCGATGGTCCGACAGCGCTCGTACCACTTCCCCACGGCTGACACCTTCAACCCAGTAGAAGCGATCCTTCGGGTTGTGCTTCGCGTCGTTCATGTCGTGCTCCTCGCGCTTAAAACGGCCGCACCGAGAAGAGTTCTTCCACCGGACGACCGAGCACCTCCGACAGGCGCAGCGCGAGCGTCAGGCTCGGGCTGTACTCTCCCCGTTCGAGGTATCCGATTGTCTGGTAGTGCACCCCCACCGCATCGGCCAGTTGCTGGCGCGACAGGCCACTTGCTGTGCGCAAGGGCTCTATGCGGTTGAAGAGGGGGTCTTCCTTCTGGCGTCCCATGTGTGAAGTATAAATGCTACATAGCATTCATGCAACATGGTTTTTCGGAATTCCTTTGCCTTGGGCTCGTGACCGTTCGTTCGGCATCGGGTGAGCGTCACGCCGCAGGTGCTGACCGGTAGCCTACAGTGAGGTGTTCGAATCCCCGTCGACACCGAAATTGGGTGCCGTCAGCGCCTGAGCAAGTTGGCGCTACAGAACTTCCTGCTCCGCCAAAACAAGACCTGCTAACTCGCTCAGTCGGATTGTCAGGCGCTCAGAGCCCCGCACCACGCGGGGCTTTTTGCTATGGGCTCCTGACTGACCCCATGGCCACCCACCCCCGAAATCCGTCTCAAACCCCGTTTCGTCTCAGAACCTCCAGACTTTCCGAGGGGGCGGTAGGGCGCCAGGGGTTGCGGGACGGAGTCGGGATTTCGTGCCGTACCAA
>JAJTHU010000007.1 GCA_021300055.1 Nitrosomonadaceae bacterium
TCCCGGTTGAGCGTCTGGCTGAGGTGCTGCCCGTCCTTAGCGAGCTGCGCAGGGTCATGGACGAGATGCGCGACAACATCCCCTAGCACGAATCTGCCACCAGCGCCTCACGTTGCGCCAGCCAGGACGCCGACAACTTGCCGCGCAGCAGCTGGCTGACGCCCACCTCGAGGCGTCCCAAGGCGATGGCTTCGATCAGGTCGGGGGCCAGTTGTGCCAGTCGGCTCATCTTGCTCGCTTGGCCGAGGTCGATGCCTTCGGCCGCCGCGATCTCGGTCATCGAACTGAACCGTCCTTCGTCCAGCAGGCGCTGCCAGTGGTGCGCGAGGCCGAGCGCCCGGATCAAGGGAGTGTCCTGCGCCATCTCGCGCACCTGCCGCTCACGACGGGCCTCGTCCAGGAACTCCTGCGGCGCGTCCAGCGGCGTGATGACCTGCTTCTTCAAACCCCGGCGCACCAGCGTCCAGGGCAGGAATGTTTCCATCTGCACGCCGCCAGCAGGCAGCGGCGTCTGATACGTCACTGGGTCGCCCTTGGCGTGGCCGCGATGCTTCTTGCTCACACATCCTCCTCAAAACTGGCCATGAGCTGGCGCTGGGCCTGCCAGTCGACCATCAGGCGGTTTCGCTGAAACCACATCAGGGTCAGCCGCCGTGGCTGCTTGCCCGCCATGAACTGCTCAATGATGTCGGGGGCCAGCAGGGTCAGTCGCAGCAGTTCGTTGACCACCGAGTGGTGCAGCTTCTCGGCGCGGGCGATGGCCGACCCGCTCTGCATCGCGCCGGTGTCCAGCAGGTGTTGCCAGTAGAAGGCCCGTGCCACACCGTCGAGCAGGGTCACGTCGTGGACGTTGCGCTCGTCGGTGACCACGCGCTGGACGCCCCGGCGGCGAAACGTCAGGGGCACAAAGGTTTCCATCGACTCGTCCATCAGACTTCGACCTCCAGCAGTTCGGCACCGATGCTGTCCGGGGCGAATTCCTTGATAAGCGCGTTCCAACCCACCTCACGCCACTTCACCTTGATCCCCTGCACCTCGCCCGCGTGGACGAGGTCGATGCGCTCGATCATCAGATTGGCGATGCGGTGGCGCTCGACCGGGAACAGTTGATCCCACACGTTGTTGAGCCGTCCCATCGCCATCACGGTGGTGGCCTCGTCGATCTGGGCCCCGTTGCGTTGGATGTGCCGCACAACCGACGCTACGGTCTCCGGGCTGGTCAGCACCGTTCGGATCTGGGCCACCACTGCAGCCTCAATCTCCGGCGCAGGTAAGCGCTCGTAGCTCTTGCCGGGTGCTCCGAACCGGCTTTCCGACTTAGACACGTAGTAGTGGTACTTGCGCCCGTTCTTGCGCGAGTAGGTCGGGTACATCCGTTCGCCCGAGGGGGCGTACAGCAGGCCGCGCAACAAAGCGTCGGTGCGCGACCGGATCTTGGTTTCCACCGACCGGGCGTGCCCATCCCTCGCCAGCACCGCGTGAACCTTGTCCCAAAGCTCCTGGTCGATGACTGTTGATTTCAGCCTGATTCGCTGCCCCCGGTCGTCGACATTTGGTGTTGAATTCACGTTTTCTGCTTGAAAACGCCCGTATTTACTTGGGTTTGATCATTGTGTTGACGCCCTGACAGCGCGCACAGAAGAACACGCCGCGACCGCCGCGGTTCACGCGGCTAACTTCAGCACCACAACGCCAGCACGGCAGCCCTTCCCGGTCGAACACATAAAACCGGCTGTGCTCATGCGCGCGGCTGTGTCTGGTGGCCGTCGCCATGGCGTGTCGATATTCGCGCAACGGTCGCACCACGCCTTCTTGCTCCACACTTCGTCGGGTGAGCTGAATGCATGCAAGCGCCAATCGTTGTAGCTCGTTGTTGCTGAGTTCACCAATCCGAGCAAACGGATCAACGTGCGCGACAAACAATGCATCGGCACGGAGGTAGTTGCCCAAGCCAGCGATCACCGCTTGGTCCAGCAAGGCATCCGCGACCACACGCCGTGGAAACGCGCTGAGCCGCGACGCAACCGTCGCCACGCTCACCTCTGGCGCGAGCACTTCAGGCCCCAGCTTCGCGATGTAGGGGTGTGAATCGATGCGGTCGCGGTTCAGCCACGCGAACTCGGTCGCGCTGTACAGCACCGCGCGCTGTGACGTTGTGGAGATGATGAGTCGCACTTGGCGCGCGAGCAGCGGTTCATCGCGGCCGTGAATCTGCCACTCGCCGTAGAGCTGGTTATGCGAATAGAGCACGTCGCCGTTGTCGAACTCGGTCAGCATCGCTTTGCTACGCGAATACACGCGCACGATTTGCGTGCCCCGCAGCCGTTTGGCCCGGCGCTTCAAGGGAGGGTAATGCAGCGCAACCTCAATGCGCTTGTTGGCGAGCGCTCGATCGAGCGCCGCCGCGGCACGGTAAATTTCCGGCCCTTCTGGCATGTCGGGATGGTTTTGGTTTGAACTTAACTCAGCGGCAGACGGGTTGACGAAAGCCCAGCATACACCCTGACAACATCCACTAATGCGCGTAATGGGTACAAGCACTTCGTACCAAGCGGCAAACCTCCATGCACCAAAATAGCGGGAACGATTCGTTCGCACAAAGACCCAACGAACCCGACCGCATCCGCGGCAAAGACCTTCAGATTGATCACCCCTCACATCACCCTCCCTGCAAGGCAATAAATAATGAACGACGCAACATCCCCCTCGGGCGTACTGTTAGTCACTGGTGCAGCAGGCGGCCTGGGCCAAGCTGTGGTCGCGCTCACGATGCGTGAAGCGCCCGAAACGAGAATCGCCGCTGTTGGGCGCGACGCAGATAAGCTGCGCGCGGCATTCGGCGATGCCCACCTTCAAATCGTCGCAGACGTCGGCGAGGCAGAAGGCGCGGCGCACGCGGTTGAGCGCTGTACGGCAGAGCTCGGCGTACCGACGCAATTTGCGCATTGCGTCGGCAGCATCGTATTAGGGCCAGTGGCACGGGTAAACCCAGCGCAATACCGCGAAGCGATGCGCGCCAACCTCGATAGCGCGTTTTTTATGCTGTCAGCGCTCTCTGGTGCTGCCAAAAAGCACAACACAGCGATGTCGATGTGTTTCGTGTCCACCATCGCCGCACAGGTTGGCATCGCCAACCACGAAGTCATCGCCGCGGCCAAAGGCGGACTTGAGGCGATGGTGCGCTCAGCGGCGGCATCGCACGCCGCGCAAGGCATTCGCATCAACGCCGTTGCACCCGGCCTGATGGACACGCCAGCGGCCGCGCGCTTCTTGTCGAGCGATGCCCTGCGCGATGCGAGCGCGAAGCAATATCCACTTGGCAGCATCGGTACGCCAGACGAGCTCGCGGGCTTAATCGTCTGGCTGCTCTCCGACGCGGCAAAGCGCGTGACGGGCCAGATCTGGACGGTCGATGGCGGCTTCACCAGCATTCGGCCGGTAGTGAGGTAGAGGGTGGGAGATAAGTCTTCCTTCAAAGGCAACAAATCTCACCTGCCTAGTAAGCCCTGCGTCGTCTGTGGGCGCGAGATGACGTGGCGCAAAGCGTGGGCCAAGAACTGGGACGAGGTGAAGTACTGCTCTGAGCGTTGCCGTCGGCAGAAGTCTTCTAGCGGCATCGGGAGCGGCGGATGAGGTCAAAGCAAGCACCGGTGCCCACAACCTGCCGCAACCTCGTGCTGATACTGGGCGATCAACTCGACCTCGAATCGAGCGCCTTGGAGGGCTTCGACACCGCTCGCGACGTGGTGTTAATGATCGAGGCGGTCGAAGAGTCGACACACGTGTGGTCGCACAAGGCACGCACCGCCCTATTCCTCTCGGCAATGCGGCACTACGCCGAGGTGCTGCGCGTGCGCGGCCTGACGGTGATTTACCGCACGCTCGACAAAGAGGCTGATGCGTCGCTGGCGGCAGGCATTACTGCGGTCGTTAAGGCAACAAGGCCACAACGGTTAATCGTTGTCGAGCCGGGCGACCGCCGCGTTGAAGCCATGCTGCACGCGACCTGCGAAGCCCTGCAATGTCCGCTCGAAGTGCGGCTCGACACGCACTTCATGTCATCGAAAGCCGACTTCGCGCGCTGGGCGGGCAGGAGTAAGACGCTGCGTTTGGAATTCTTCTACCGCGAGATGCGTCGCCAATATCGCGTGTTGATGGACGGTGACCAGCCTGTCGGTGGCGCGTGGAATTTCGACGCAGAGAACCGCAAGGGCTTTGGTAAAGCTGGGCCTAAAGATGTGCCAACCACCCCACGCTTTACGCCGGACGCCATCACCAAAGAAGTTATCGAACTCGTCAACACGCGCTTTGCTGACCATCCCGGCAAGCTCACTCATTTCAACTGGCCTGTTACGCGCGAAGAGGCATTGATCGCACTTGAGGACTTCATCATCCATCGCCTCGCCAAGTTCGGCGATCACCAAGATGCGATGTGGACGCACTTGCCATTCGGTTGGCATTCGTTGCTGTCGACCTCCCTCAACCTCAAGCTACTCACCCCGCGAGAGGTGGTGCTTGCAGCAGAGCGCGCGTACCAGCGCGGGGCGGTGTCGCTGCCGACTGCGGAGGGATTCATCCGCCAGATTTTGGGCTGGCGTGAGTTCATCCGAGGTGTGTATTTCCTGGATGGCGATACGCTTAAGAACGCCAATCACTTCGGACACGACAACAAGTTGCCAAAGTGGTACTGGACCGGCGACGTGCACATGAACTGCATGCGCCAAAGCATCGAGCAGACGCTCGAATACGGCTACGCCCATCATATTCAGCGCCTCATGATAACCGGCATGTTTGGTGTGCTTGCCGAACTCACACCGCAGGCGCTTTGCGATTGGTATCTCGCTGTTTACGTTGACGCCGTTGAATGGGTTGAACTCCCCAACACGGCGGGCATGGCGCTCTTTGCCAACGGTGGGCGCTTCACCAGCAAGCCCTACGTGGCCAGCGGCGCATACGTGAAACGCATGTCGAACTACTGCGATGGCTGCCGCTACAAGCCCGAACAGCGTGCAGGCGTTGGCGCGTGCCCGATGACGA
>JAJTHU010000120.1 GCA_021300055.1 Nitrosomonadaceae bacterium
ATGATCACGCGCGATGATGTCGTGATCGCGATCTCGAATTCCGGTGAGTCTGACGAGATCATCAAGATTCTCCCGCAACTGAAGCGGCGCGGCACACCCATCATCGCGATCACTGGCCGACCCGACTCAAGCCTCGCGCAGGCTGCGACCGTGCACCTCAATATGGCCGTCGAGCGCGAAGCGTGCCCGCTCAATCTGGCCCCGACCGCCAGCACGACCGCGACCCTTGCTCTTGGCGATGCGCTTGCTGTGACGCTGCTTGATGCGCGCGGTTTTGGCGAAGAAGACTATGCAATGCATCACCCCGGGGGCTCGCTGGGGCGACGCTTGCTCATGCACGTCAGCGACGTGATGGTGACGGGAGAGCGTGTACCCAAGGTGGATGTCGGTGCGCTGCTTCCTGCGGCGATTCTTGAAATGTCCCGCAAAGGGTTGGGCATGACCGCCGTTGTGGATGGCGAGGACAAGCTCGTCGGCGTCCTCAGCGATGGCGACTTGCGTCGCGTGCTTGAGTCCCACGACTCGATTCGAGAGATGGCTATTGCATCGGTAATGACCAAAACCCCGAAAACCATCGCCGCTGATCGCTTGGCCGTTGAAGCGGCAGAAGCTATCCAGCGATACAAGATTGGCTCGTCAGGTCTGTTGGTCGTGGATAGCGCGGGCAAACTTGTCGGCGCTATACACGTGCTAGAGCTGATGCGGGCGGGGGTGCTGTGAGCCGGGTGTCCGCAGGTCTCAGCCGCGCGACGCGCGCCAAGCTCGCACCCATTCGGCTGCTGGTACTGGATGTTGACGGTGTCATGACCGACGGTCGTCTTTACTACGGTGAAGACGGCGAAGTGCTCAAGGTGTTCAACACGCTCGATGGCCACGGATTGAAGATGCTCGCCTCAACCGGTGTCACGATTGCGATCATCTCAGGCCGCAAGTCCAAGGCGCTAGCGCGTCGCGCGAAAGATTTGGGTATTGCACACGTACAAATGGATGTTGCTGACAAAGCCGAAGCCTATCAATCGTTGCTGAAGCGAGCCAAGGTCAAGGAGCAACAGGTCGCTTCTATCGGTGATGATGTGGTCGACCTTCCCATATTGCTGCATTGTGGTTGGTCAGCCGCTGTGCCAGATGCGCCGCAAGATGTACGTGGACGTGTGGACATGGTCACCAAAGCGCGCGGCGGCGAGGGGGCGGTGCGCGAACTATGTGAGTTCATCATGCGCGCCCAAAATACTTACGACGGCGTGCTCGCCGGATACATAGCGGACTGAAGATGCTCTGGGTAAAATCGTTTCACATCATTTTTATGGTTGCATGGTTCGCAGGACTGTTCTACATGCCGCGATTGTTTGTGTATCACGCGCAGGCCGAAGACACCATCTCGAAAGAGCGTTTCAAAATCATGGAACGCAAGCTCTACTTCGGCATCATGACACCATGCATGCTCATCACCTTGGGGCTTGGGCTTTGGCTCTGGGGTGGCTACAGGATCGGGTTTGGTAGTGGGTGGATGCACGCCAAGCTTTTTTTGGTTGCAGTGCTCGTCGCGCAGCACGTCTATTTGGGCAAGCTGATGAACGACTTCAAGCACGATCGCAATCGGCACAGTCATGTTTTCTATCGATGGCTTAACGAGATTCCCACCTTGCCCGCGTTGATTGGCATCGTGATTCTCGTCGTGGTTAAGCCGTTTTGAAGCGCTTCTTTGCACCGTGCCCCCGTGGCTTATCCGGCGTGCTCGCCGACGAGTTGCAGCAGCTAGGCGCGACCGATACCGTTGCCAACGATGGTGGCGTGACGTTTATGGGCGATATGGAGGTTGCCTACCGTGCAAACCTTTACTCGCGCATTGCAACGCGTGTGCTGCTTCAGGTTGCTGAATTTCCGTATCGCAACGAACACGAGATCTACGATACGGCGTTGCTGCTGCCTTGGCCATCATGGTTTAGCGTCGACCGCACCATCAAGGTTGAAGTCACCGCGCACAAATCGCCCGTAAAGAGCTTGGACTTTACGACGCTAAAGATCAAGGACGCAGTGTGCGACAAGTTTCGCGAGGTAGTGAATAAGCGGCCCTCGGTCGCAACGCGCGATCCCGATGTACGAATCTATGCGCATCTCGATGCCACCACCGCGACGCTCTACCTCGATCTATCCGGCGCGCCGCTCTTTAAGCGCGGTAAGCGCGATCATGTCGGTGAAGCCCCGCTGAAGAAAAACCTTGCGGCGGGCATCATCGCGCTGACGGGTTGGCAGCCGGACGAAGTGTTTTTCGATCCGATGTGTGGCAGCGGTACTTTTTTGGTCGAAGCGGCTGAAATGGCGTGTCGCATCGCACCAGCCTGGTCAGGCGGTGTGTTGCGGCACTTTGCGTTCGAGAAGCTGCGCGACTTTGATGCCGCGTTGTGGAAGCGATTGTGTGATGAGGCGCGCGCCAACGAGCGTTCGAGGAACATCGCACATGTTTTCGGCAGCGATCTCTTCGGCGATCAGCTAAAGATCGCCCGAGAAAACTTAGTCGCCAATGGCCTAGGCGACAGTGTCGCGCTCAAGCAAGCGAATGTACTCGAGGTGCCCGCACCGGCAGAAGCAGGTGTGCTGGTGACTAATCCGCCGTACGGTGAGCGCCTCAGCGATGCCGATTCCCTGCGAGAGATGTACCCGAAACTTGGTGATGCACTCAAGCAGCGCTTCGCTGGTTGGCGCGCGTACTTCTTTTCTGG
>JAJTHU010000026.1 GCA_021300055.1 Nitrosomonadaceae bacterium
CGTTGCAATCGCAGGAAATAGAGGGATGGTGTCCGCGTAGCGACGAAGCGTACCTTGGTGTGCTCGTGGCCGACCTCATTACGCGTGGCGTGTCAGAACCATATCGCATGTTCACCAGCCGCGCGGAGTACCGTTTGCAATTGCGCGAAGACAACGCCGATGCGCGCTTGACTGAAATCGGCCGCAAGTTGGGGCTCGTGGGTGACGCCCAATGGGCCGCGTTTGAAGCCAAACGCGAAGCCGTCGAGCGTGAAACGCAACGCCTCAAAGCAACTTGGGTGCAACCGGGGCGTGTGGCGAAAGAACAATTGGAACGGGTGATCGGCCAAGACATTGAGCGTGAATACTCGCTGTTCGATTTTCTGCGTCGCCCCAACGTTAGCTATGACGCATTGATGACCCTCAGCATGGCGGGTGAAGGTGTCGCTGACCCAGCGGTGGCCGAGCAAGTGGAGATTGCCGCGAAGTACCAAGGCTACATCGATCGTCAACAAGACGAAGTCGAAAAGAATCGCGCGCAAGAGTCGCTCGCATTGCCGAGCGACATCGATTATCTACAAGTGCGCGGCCTCTCCAAAGAGGTGCAGCTCAAGCTCAATCAACACAAACCGGAAACGGTTGGCCAAGCGGCGCGCATTCAGGGCATCACCCCAGCGGCGATTTCGTTGCTGCTGGTGCACCTGAAGCGTGGTTTTTCTAAAACCAGCGAGCAGGGGCCAAGCAATTCAGCATCGGCGACGCGCCCGACGGACAGCGCAGAGCGCGCGGCATGAGTGCTGTTGTGAATATTCGCGACAATCCAGTCGACAGCGCAGCAACGAGCGATGCGAACCTCGCGCTGCGGTTGCAAGCGGGCGTCACCGCGCTTGGCTTGTCATTGAGTCAGCAGCAGCAGCAACAGTTGCTCGACTACATTGCGCTCCTCGACAAATGGAACAAGGTGTACAACCTCACCGCCGTGCGTGAACCCGAGCGCATGCTGGGGCTACACATCCTCGATAGCTTGTCGATGGTGCCGCATCTTGGTCAGGCAAAGACCGTGCTTGACGTCGGCACGGGCGGCGGCTTGCCCGGCATTTGCATCGCCGTCGCACGTCCAGATCTCAACGTGGTGATGCTCGACTCGTTGCAGAAAAAAACCACCTTCGTGCGGCAAGCCATCGGCGCGTTGGGTTTGACCAACGCGAGTGTGGTGTGCGAGCGCGTTGAAGCGTTTCGACCAGCGCAGCCTTTTGACGTGGTGACCTCGCGCGCATTTGCCGAGCTCAGTGATTTCGTCAAAGGTGCGGGCCACTTGATGCGACCCGGTGGGCGCATGCTCGCGATGAAAGGCGTCTACCCGCATGACGAAATCGCGCGTGCATTTTCGTCACCCGAAGCGAGCCACAAGGTGGTCGACGTACACACGCTCAACGTCCCACAGGTGGACGGCCAGCGCCACCTTGTCGTGATCGAAGCGAAAACAATATGAAGACTTACGCCGTCGCCAATCAAAAAGGTGGGGTGGGGAAGACCTCCATCGCCGTCAATCTTTCTGCCACGCTCGCGCACTATGGGCAACGCGTGTTGCTGATCGATCTCGATCCGCAAGGTAATGCCACCACGGGCAGCGGCGTCGACAAAAACGCACACGACAAAACGCTTTATGGTGTGCTGCTGGGTGAATACCCCGCTGCCGAAGCGCGCGTTCGCTCAGAAGCGAATTACGACGTGCTGATCGCTAATCGCGAGCTCGCTGGTGCCGAGATTGAGTTGATCGAAATTGAGCGCCGCGAGTATCGACTCAAAGATGCGCTGACGGAAATTGCCGCTGACTACGATTTCGCCATCATCGACTGCCCGCCCGCGCTCAACATGCTGACGGTCAACGCGCTGACCGCCGCCGACGCGGTGATCATCCCGATGCAGTGCGAGTACTACGCGCTCGAAGGTTTGAGCGATTTGGTGGGTACCCTCAAGAAGGTGAAGGCCAACCTCAACCCGAAAATCGAAATCGAGGCGCTGGTGCGCACCATGTACGACCCACGCTCGTCGCTGACGACGCAAGTGTCCAACGAAATCAAGAATCACTTTGGCGACAAAGTGTTTGATACGGTGATCCCACGCAACATTCGCATTGCCGAAGCGCCGTCTTTCGGCAAGCCCGTCATCTTGCATGACGCCGCGAGCAAGGGCGCACAAGCGCACTTCGCGTTTGCACGAGAGTTGCTCGGGCGACATGGTATCGCCATCAAGGAAGCAGCCTGACATGTTGAAGAACAAAGGACTCGGCAAAGGCCTCGACGCGCTGCTGGGCGGCAGTAAACAACAAGCGGGTGCTGCGCCAGAGGGCGAGTTGCGTCAACTCGCGGTGAAATCGCTGCAGCCCGGCAAGTACCAGCCGCGCACACGCATGGATCAAGCGGCACTCGCCGAACTTGCTGACTCGATCAAGCAGCGTGGCGTGGTGCAACCGATCTTGGTGCGCGCCATTGGTGTGAGCAAGTTTGAAATCATCGCCGGTGAACGTCGCTGGCGCGCCGCGCAACTCGCGGGGCTCACCGAAGTGCCGGCACTCGTTCGCGAGATCGCCGACGACGCGGCGCTCGGCATCGGCCTCATCGAAAACATTCAGCGCGAAGACCTCAACGCGATGGAAGAGGCGGCTGGTCTACAGCGCCTCATTGAAGAGTTCAAGCTCACCCAAGAAGAAGCCGCTAAGGCGGTGGGTCGTTCGCGCTCGGCCGTATCTAACCTGCTGCGCTTGCTCGAGCTGGCCAAGCCGGTGCAAGACATGGTGATGGAAGCTAAGCTCGACATGGGCCACGCGCGCGCGTTGCTGTCGCTCGGCAAAGCGAAGCAGGTCGAACTCGCGCACCAAATCGTTCACAAATCGTTGTCGGTGCGCGATGCCGAGCGACTCGTGAAGCAAGCGGGGGCGACCCCCAAGGCAAAGAAAACTGCGCTATCGAACAACACCGATGTGCGCCGCCTCGAGACCGATCTCTCCGATAAGCTCGGCACCACGGTCACCATCAAGCTCGACAAGAGAAACAATGGCACCGTGACCATTGCCTTTATGGGATTCGAGCATTTGGACGGCATTCTCGAAAGAACAAAACTCAAGTAAGGACGGGCGTTTTTTCAAGCAAAATGCCTGAAAACGCGCGCCAATGCTAGGGTTTGCCGTCTGCGGGCGCGTCGCCAGCATCGAACAATGCGGCGATGGCCGCAGGGTCGAAGCGATACTCCTGATTGCTCATGTCATCTTTGACGATCACCTCGCCATATTCGGCGAGCGTGCTTTCCAATTCCTCGCGACCCAGTGAGCGCAGCACGGCCTTTACTTTCTCTTCGTCGCGTTTGCAGTCAGAGCTGACAGTTTTCGGCTCGTAAAGCCGGACGTCCTCTTCAACGAATAGGCGCTTAAGCAGCACATCAACGGGCGTACCGATCAGCTCGGCGTCGGTGACCGATGAGGCCAACATTTCCACACGCGCCCAACCGTCGGGGTCGCGCTCATCGGCTTTGGGCAGCTTTTGCAGCATCAGCGCGCCGGCGCCTTGTTCGGTCGCCGCGAGCCATAGGTGTGTCGGCAACTGCTCAGACTGATCGAAGTAGTGCTCAAAGCACTCTGCAACCGACAGACCAGAAATGGGCACGATCGATTGGTACATCTGCCCAGAGTCGCTGTTTGCCACGGTCATCGCCAGCGTGCCGTTGCCAACCCACTCGGCGAAGCCATTGGTTTCATGCACTTCCCCAACCCCGGGTGTCTGCGCCGATGCCGCCATGCCGCGCAATCCGAGCGTATGCGTGCACTCCACAACAGCTAGCTTCGCGGCGCGGGTGGCGCGCGCAGGGTCGTTGGCACCCTGAATCTGCAGGATCACCCTGCCGGGATGCTTCAGCCCTGTCCCCACCATCACACCCACGCAGGCAAGTTCACCAAAGTAGCGCGTGACGTCGTCGGGGTAATCGCGGCCACGCATTAGCGCATGCCAAGCGTCACCCAAGCGCACCACTTGGCCGCGTATGTCGAGGTTTTCCAGCGTAAAGCGGCGGGAATAACTCGGTGGTGTATGCAATGGAGGCGGTCCCGCTGTGGTCATGCGGGCAGTGTAGCAAAACTCTTGCGCATACAAAGCCCGCAAATTGCGAATCGTGCTTATGCGGCAACCGCGACGGGTTTGGGCTGCTCTCGAAACGCGCGTGCAGCGGGCAGCACAATGCGGAATGTCGAGCCATGCGAGTCGGGACTCTGCGAGCTTTCGATCTCCAACCGGCCGCCGTGTCGCAATAAAACGTGCTTCACAATCGCCAAACCAAGCCCGGTGCCGCCAACGTCACGAGAGCGACCGCGATCGACCCGATAGAAGCGTTCTGTAAGGCGCGGCAGATGCTCGGGCGCGATACCCTCACCGTTATCCTTGATAGCCAGCAACATTTCGCCTGAGACCTCGTGAATCGCAAGCAACACTTCAATCGTGCCGCCCTCTGGCGTGTAGCGCACCGCATTACTGATGAGGTTAGAGACCGCACTCGCCAGCTCGTGGCGATCACCAGTGACCCAAACGGGCTGCAGCACGCCGTTAATGAGATGGCGGTTGTTAGAGAGCACGCGCGCGTCGGCCATCGCGGCGCGCACCAAGGCTTCCATATCAATCACCGTTTCGGCAAGTTTGTGTTGCTCGCTCTCTAAGCGCGACAAGGCGAGCAAATCATCAACCAGTCGCTGCATACGTGTCGTCTGCTTCGCCATGTGCTCAATGCTGCGTTTGAGCATATCGGGCCGTTCGCCCGATATGAGTGCGGGCTGCTGCATGGTCTCGAGGAAACCCGCCATGACTGTGAGCGGCGTGCGTAATTCATGCGAAACGTTGGCCACAAAATCGCTGCGCATCCGCTCTAAGCGCTCGCGCTCCGACACGTCGCGGGAGAGCAACAGCGATTGGTCTTGCCCGAATGCCACCAACTGCACCGCAAGTGTGACCTCGGTGCTGCCGCCGGATTCCAGCGACTGGTTGTATTTGATGGTCAACGGTTCGTTGAAATTGCGCGCTTGCAGGTAAGCGTTGAACTCCGGAAAACGAATGATGTAGGTGATTGTTTGCATCCGATCGCGGTTCAGCGAAATGCGCCAATGCGCTTCGGCAGCGGGGTTACACCAAACGATGTTGTTTTCGTTGTCGAGCATGACCGCGCCGTCCGGCAGCGCCGCGGCTGCCTGCTGGAAGCGCGCCAGCGAATCGGAGAGCGATTGCTGTTGCACATGCTCTTGACGTAGCAAGCGGTAAAGTCGGGAAAGCAAGTCGCCCCACGTCCCGAAGCCGTCTGGCATGTCGCGCGCCTGATGGTCGCTCTCCAGCCAAGCGCTAAGCTGCACCAGCTTCCACGTGTGATAACCGAATGCGAGGCCCAGCA
>JAJTHU010000114.1 GCA_021300055.1 Nitrosomonadaceae bacterium
CCCACATTTCTTGCTGGTTCTTGCGTCGCTCGCCAATCGTTGCAAACTTTGGATCCGCCGCCAGTTCCGGTAGGCCAAGGTCAGGACCGATTCGCTTGGCCAAGTTGTCCCATACCGCCTCTTGCACCACGATGTACAGGTAATCGTTTGGACCATGCGGCTTGCAATGGATCGCATTGCCGAGTTGACCGCCACCTGAGTCATTGCCCGCGCGCGGCACATCGCCCATCCCCTGAGACGTGGGCACGGAGTACTCAGGCAAGCTGCCGCGTTGCAAGCGCTGGTGGTCACGAAACTTCACACGACAAAGGTTCATCACGCCATCCATCATGGCCACTTCGACGTACTGGCCTTGGCCAGTGCGATGCACTTGATTGAGCGCCGCAAGGAGCCCGATTGCAAGATGCAGGCCAGTGCCCGAGTCGCCGATCTGCGCACCGGTCACAAACGGGGGGCCGTCCGGCAAGCCCGTGGTGCTCATCGCGCCACCCATGGCTTGCGCGACGTTTTCATAAGCCTTGAAGTCAGCATACGGACCCGATGATCCAAACCCCTTGATCGATCCCATGATGATGCGCGGGTTGATCTCGTGGATCTTTTCCCAAGTAAAGCCCAGACGGTCGAGCACACCAGGCCCAAAGTTCTCCATGACGATGTCGCACTTTTTGAGGAGATCGACAAAGATTTCCTTGCCTTGCGCTGACTTCATGTTCACGGTGATTGATCGTTTATTGCAATTGAGCATCGTGAAGTAGAGCGAGTCCGCGCCCGGAATGTCGCGCAATTGCCCACGCGTAGCATCACCTTGCGGCGGTTCGAACTTGATGACGTCCGCCCCCATCCAGGCAAGCAGTTGCGAGCAGGTGGGACCTGCTTGCACGTGGGTCATATCGAGAATCCGAATTCCTTTGAGTGCTTCCATACGCTTGGTACTCTCCAGTGCAGAGCGATCAGTTTGAACGCTAGGCCTTCTTGTTAGTCGTTGGATTGAGGCTCGTGATGCGGCCGCTCTCCGTGCCTGCTGTTTCGTCAATGACTGCGTTGATGAGGGTCGGCTTGCGTGTACGGATGGCCGTCTCCATCGCCGCGCGCAATTCGGCTGGCGTGGTGGCATTAACACCAACCCCGCCGAACGCTTCCATCAGTTTGTCATAGCGCGCACCCTTGACGAAAACCGTTGGTGCCACATCTGGCCCGCCGGTTGGATTGACGTCAGTCCCGCGATAGACGCCGTTGTTGTTGAAGATCACCACACACACCGGCAGGTTGTAGCGGCAAATGGTTTCGACTTCCATCCCCGAGAAGCCAAACGCGGAGTCACCTTCGATGGCGATAACGTTTTCTCCGGTCTCAACGGCAGCCGCCACAGCGAAACCCATGCCGATGCCCATGATGCCCCACGTGCCGACATCGAGGCGCTTTCTCGGCTTGTACATATCGACGATAGAGCGGGTGAAATCGAGTGCGTTGGCCCCCTCGTTCACCAACATCGCATCAGGATTAGCCTTGATGATGTCGCGCACAACATTGAGTGCGCTATGGAAATTCATCGGTGTTGGGTTCTTGGCTAGCGTTTCAGCCATCTTCGCCATGTTCTTGCTCTTGCGCTCGTTGATTGCACCGAGCCAATCTGCGCCAGGCTTGGGCCAAGCCGCGTTAACGTGCTGCAACAACGCCTGCACGCACGAACCAATGTCGCCCACCAACGGCGCATCGATAGGCACATTGCTATCGGCCTCGATCGGCGAAATGTCGATCTGGATGAACTTTTGGCCGCCCCAGTCCTTGTGAGTCTTACCGCCCCACGTCTTGCCTTTACCATGCGAGAGCAGCCAGTTGAGTCGCGCGCCGATCAGCACAACGACATCTGCCTCTGCCAATACGTAAGACCGCGCCGCACCCGCGTATTGCTCGTGCGTATCAGGCAGCAGCCCTTTCGCCATCGACATCGCCATGTAGGGAATGCCGGTTTTTTCGACAAGCGCCTTGATTTCCTCTTCGGCACGCGCGTATGCAGCACCTTTGCCGAGCAAGATCAGCGGACGCTTTGCGCCCTTCAAGAGCGCAACGGCGCGATCAACGGCGTCCGCACCCGGCAACTGCTTCGGCGCGGGATCGACAACCTTGATCAGTGAATGCGCCCCCGCTGCCGCATCCATGGTCTGCGCAAACAACTTGGCGGGCAAATCGAGATACACGCCCCCGGGTCGGCCCGACACGGCGGAACGAATCGCGCGCGCGACACCAATGCCGATATCCTCGGCGTGCAGCACCCGATATGCCGCTTTGCAAAGAGGCTTCGCGATCGCGAGTTGATCCATCTCTTCGTAATCACCCTGCTGCAAATCGACGATCTCGCGCTCGCTTGAGCCGCTGATCAAGATCATCGGGAAGCAGTTGGTGGTTGCGTTCGCCAATGCTGTGAGCCCATTCAGAAAACCCGGCGCCGACACCGTGAGACATACGCCGGGCTTCTGCGTGATGTACCCCGCGATCGCTGCCGCGTTGCCCGCGTTCTGTTCATGCCGAAATGAGATGACTCGCATGCCCTCTGCTTGCGCCATGCGCGTCAGATCCGTGATCGGGATGCCTGGCAGGCCGTAGATCGTATTGATGCCATTGAGTTTCAGTGCGTCAATGACCAGATGAAAGCCATCGGTCGTTGGAATTGCGTCTGTACTTGTGGCCAGATGTCCGGTGTCGTTAGTGCCCATGCGGCGCTCCTCAAGGATTCTTGGCACGTCGTCAGATTTCGCGCATCGCGCGAAGTCTGACGACGAGCGTAAGATGTAAGCCTGCATCATAAAAATGCCAAAATGACCCCGCCTTGATTCCTGTCAATCGACTCAGTCCACTAACATGACCTTGCTCATTTCGCATCCGCATCGAGAGCAGATTCGCGCAATGCTGGCACGCAATATTGTGCTGCGCACCATTAAGCCTCGCGCGTTTGTCGACATCGAAAAGCACTTATCGATCGTCGACTACAAAAAAGGCGATTTGCTGCTCGGCCAGGGTGAGCACGACATGAATCAGTACTTCATCTTGGAAGGAATCCTCAAGCGTGTCGTGTCGAACCAGGAAGGCAAGGAAATGATCTTGCGCTTTTCGGCGGAAGACGACATCGAAACGAGTTACGCCGCTTGGCGATTGCGTACCCCAACACCTTATGCCATCCGCGCAGTCACCAAAGTCCGCGTCGCGATGCTGCCGATGGAGCTATGGGTAGATTTTCTTGAGCATCATCCGACAATCAAAGGCGACTTCGAATACGAGGTCATGCACCTGATGTCAGAGGTCATGGCGCACTCGATCACGCTGCATTTGCTTGACGCACAAGGGCGCGTGCAGCGGTTCTTGCGTAAGCATCCCGAACTTTACGAACGCGTGCCGATGAAGGAACTCGCATCGCACCTAAATCTCTCTGCAGAAACGCTCTCGCGCCTGAAGCAAAAAGGAAAGATTCAGGCCATTCTTGCGCGCTAGCGCAGCGCTAGGGCGAACCGATTTCGCCAAACAAACTCTAGTAAAGACCGGCGTTTCCAAGCATTTCTGCTCGAAAACGCCCGTCGATCCTTGAGTTTTGCTTTAGCGTCTAAGCCGTGCGATGGTCGCCGATAGGGGCGCCCAGAACAGCATCAGCAACGCTAGCGCCGTAATGCTGCCCACCAAGCCGTTACTAAAGAACACGGCCAGTGAACCTTGCGAGGCTAGCATCGACTGCCGGAATGCGTCCTCCGCGCGATCGCCGAGCACGATCGCCAACACCATCGGCGCCATCGGGTAATCGAGTTTCTTGAAGACGTAGCCGATGATGCCAAAGATGATCATCAGCCAGACGTCAAACATCGATTGATGCACGGTGAAGGCGCCGATGGCGCATATCACCAAGATGACCGGGGCGATGATCGAGAACGGCACCCGCAAAATGGCGGCAAACAGCGGCACAGTTGTGAGTACGACGATCAAGCCGACAACATTGCCCAAGTACATCGAGGCAATCAGACCCCAGACGAAGTCTTTCTTTTCCTCAAAGAGCAGCGGGCCGGGCTGCAACCCCCAGATCAACAGGCCACCGAGCAACACGGCGGCAGTTGGTGAGCCGGGAATACCTAGCGTCAACATCGGCAGAAGCGCTGCGGTACCGGCAGCGTGCGCCGCGGTCTCGGGTGCAACGACGCCCTCAATTTCCCCTTTACCGAAATTCGCGCCGTTGGGCGAGAGCTTCTTAGCGACACCATAGCCCATGAACGATGCTGGCGTCGCGCCGCCGGGTGTAATGCCCATCCAGCAACCGATGGCCGATGACCGCAACGAGGTCTTCCAATACTTCGGGAGCTCTTTCCAGGTTTCGAGCACAACCTTCATGCGCATCTTGCCCTCGGTGCCCTTGAAGTTGAGCCCTTCTTCGATCGTCAGCAAGATTTCGCCAATACCGAAGAGTCCAATCACGGCAATCAAGAAGTCGAAGCCCTTGAGCAACTCGGTGAAGCCAAAGGTGAGGCGCAACTGCCCGGTTACCGTATCAAGACCCACCGCCGCGAGCGCAAATCCGAGCATCATCGCCGCCAGCGTCTTGAACGGCGGCGACTTAGTCATGCCAACGAAGCTGCAGAAAGTCAGCAGGTAAACCGAGAAAAATTCAGGCGGTCCAAATCGCAGCGCGAAACGCGCCACCATCGGCGCCAAGAACGTAATCATCAACACCGCGATAAAGGCACCGACGAACGATGACGTAAACGCGGCCGTCAACGCCTCGCCGGCCTTGCCCTTTTGCGACATCGGGTAACCATCAAACGTCGTCGCGACGCTCCACGGCTCGCCGGGAATGTTGAACAAGATAGAGGTGATCGCCCCGCCGAACAACGCCCCCCAGTAGATGCATGAAAGCAAAATAATCGCGCTGACTTGACCAGCAGGCGTTGAGCCCATGGCGAACGTCAGTGGCAGCAGGATCGCAACCCCGTTGGCACCTCCAAGACCGGGCAACACACCGATCAGCACCCCGAGCAAAATGCCGATCATCATCAAGCCGATGTTCATCGGCGTGAGCGCCACGGCAAAGCCGTGCATCAGGCTGGAAATTTCTTCCATATCCGCGCCCCTTAGTCGAGACCGAGCATGGCTTCAAGTGGCCCTTTGGGGAGCGGCACCTTAAACCAGATCTCGAACATTAGGAAGAAGAACACCGGCACACCGATGCTGACGCCTAGGGTCTTTCCCCAGCCATACTTACCCAGCCACAGCATAAACACCGCGATGAAGATCACCGATGCCACGTAGATACCCACCCCTGGAACCGGCCCGACACCGCCGATCGCCGCGACGTAGATGATGGTGGGGATCATCACCGAGAACACCATGCGCAGCGAGGATTTGCTAACGAAGCTCTCTCCGCCCTCTGCGAACGATTTCTCACGCAGAGCGTTGATGAAATTCACGATGCTGGAGATGCACAGAATCAAGCCAATGTAGAACGGGAAGTAGCCTGCTTCTGGTCCATCGCTTCCCCACTTTGCGCCAATTCGGTAGCTATCCCATGCCACCACCGCCCCGATCGCAAAAATGACCACTGCCGTCACCGCATCTATCGTGCGATAGGAGGCGGCCGGTGTGTCATCGGCGGCGCCACCTGATTCCTTGTCATGCTCGCTCACGCTTCACTCCTCATTGTTCGTCGGGTCGATGGTGCTGATGACGACTAGCCTTGTAATTGTGCCGCGATTGTGCGGGGCGTCCGCAAAAATTGTATTGACGTAACTCTATTTTTGCGCAGCGCAAAATGAGATTCGGCGTTCGTTTGATGAACGGTTTGCCCAGTTCGCGATAGCGATGCGTAAATTCTTGCAATCGAAATAACAACGCCCGACCGCATTGGTCGGGCGTTGCTGGGGCAGATCCTGAGAAAACGACTTACTTCTTGGCGAGGAAGCCTGCTTCTGCCATCAGCGCCTGATGACGCTGCTCTTCCCTGGTCACCCAATTCACGTAGTCCTCACCCGTGAGTGCCGTTGTATCGAAAGCGCCCTTTTCCATGAACTCTTTCCAGTCCGGGGTCTCACGCACCTTCTTGAACAAATCGACGTAGAACTTAACTTGTTCTTTGGTGACACCCGGCGGCATGAAGATGCCGCGCAACATTTGGTAGTCGACGCTCACGCCTTGGCTTGCGCAAGTGGGAATATCACCCCAAGACATATTGCTGGCCACCTTGGCCGTGTAAGGCATTTTCTTGTCGTCGAACACACAAAGCGGACGCAGCTTGCCAGCGCGCCATTGCTCCACCGCCTCAATCGGATTGTTCACCGTGGAGTCAACGTGCTTACCGACCAGCTGCACAGCCACCTCGCCACCACCCTTGTATGGGATGTAGGTGAACTTAGCGCCAGTCTGCTTTTCGATAGCGACCGTGATGATCTGATCCTCTTGCTTGGACCCCGTGCCACCCATCTTCATTTTGTTGGGCCCAGCGGCCTTGACCGCATCGACGTACTCTTTGGCAGTCTTGTAAGGCGTGTCAGCATTCACCCAAAAGATGAACTGATCCAGCGCCAGCATTTGTACGGGCGTCAGATCTTTCCAGTTAAACGGCACGCCCGTTGCGAGAGGCGTCGTAAACAGATTGGACAAGGTGATGATGATCTTATGGGGGTCTTTGTTCGAACCCTTCACATCGAGGAAACCCTCTGCGCCCGCGCCGCCAGATTTATTGACGACGACCATCGACTGCTTCATCAGGTTGTTCTTGGTGATCACACCCTGAATGAAACGAGCCATTTGATCGGCGCCGCCACCCGTGCCTGCAGGCACGACAAACTCAACCGACTTGGTCGGCTCCCAAGCCGATGCCACGCCTGACGCGAAAGTACCGACTGCGACGGCACAGGCCAGTGCCACGCGCTTCCACTTTGCTTGGGGTTGGCGATTCGCGGCCGTATTCAGATGCTTGCTCATGTCTCTCTCCTCTGTTAGATCCCTGGTCGATTATCGATCCGCGCTTATGGAAGCCCGCACGGTTTGCTGATGAATCCTTACCACGCACTACATAACGAAGAACTCTAGATTCCGTGCACTGAGTCAATCAACTGCGTAAGCACAATCAAGATGACGCCTCAGAAGCTTTGACCGACGCATTAGCTTCCTGCCGCTTCTCCATGCGCTTAGCGAGCAAGGTGCCTACGGCAACCACCAACGCTGCTGAAAACGTCGGCACCACATAAGACATCCACGCCGCATTTTGCTTGATCCAAAGCGCATCGACAGGATCCGTGATCGCCATTTCGCCGGCAACAAAGCCCAGCAGCGCCGCGCCCAAGGTAATGATGACAGGGAAACGTTCCATCAACTTCATCAACAACGTGCTCGCAAAAATAATCAGTGGAATGGAGATGGCCAACCCCAAGATGAGCAAGATCAACTTGTACTCTGCAGGCGCCGAGTCGGCTGCCGCAGCAACTGCGATCACATTATCCAAGCTCATCACCAAATCTGCGATCAAGATGGTGCGAATCGCGGATAGCATGTTGGAATGGCCCTCGATGTTCTCTTCGCCATCCTCAGGCAGCAGCAGCTTTACGCCGATCCAGATTAGCAAAAGCGCACCGACAATCTTAAGCCACGGGAAGGCCAACAACTGTACCGCAAACACGGTCAGCACGATGCGCATCACGATCGCCGCCCCCGAGCCCCAAAAGATGGCGTGTCTCTGCTGCTGCCCCTGAAGGCTGCGTGCGGCAAGCGCGATCACCACCGCGTTATCACCAGAGAGGATGATGTTGACGCCAATAATCTTTAGGAGAGCGGTCAGAAATGCGGCGTCAAGAAAATCCATGAGCAATCAGAGGAAAGGAAAAATAACTTCGGGGGTGGGGAGGATGCGCTGAGTTGCGGCTAAAACCTAGCGAACTTAGTGATTGGTCCAACTAAATCGTCATTTCCGCTGACTGCGGCGTCACCGACGTCAACCGCGAGCCCCTCTTGAATCGTTAGAATGATACTGAACAAAGCGAGGAATAGCCGAACTACACCTTGCCCCGCCCCGCACTGCAACAATTCCTTAAAGCTGAATCCATGCCCTCTTGGCTGCCAACTTCGTCAGCGTCTGACCAAACAGCACAACGGTCTCGTGCATCCAAGTTCGCGCGCGCATCTCATTTCTGGCAGCTAATTTTGTTTAATCGAGCCGATTTTGCGGCGCTCGGCGGTTTTGGTTCATTGACGTCCGGCAAGTCAGCTATGCCCGCGTGCATCGCTTGGCGGTTCCGCTTCGCCCTCTTGGCCATAATTGCAACAACACTTGCGACGCCGTTGGGCAGCGCACTCGCCACAACCGCTGCCGCCTCCGTCGGAAGCAACGGTATTTCATCGATCGATCGAGAATTTCTCGCTGCCCGCGACGCCTTTGAGCGCCGCAACATCAACTCGCTGGCGCAAGCGAAATCAAAGTTTGAGCGACGCGTCGACTATCCTTTGTCCCCTTATGTCTCGTATTGGTGGTACACCGCACAACTGGCCGGCAGCGCACAAAGCGCGGGTGAGCTGGCGAGCGAGATCGAGCGCTTCATCGAAACACACGATGCCACTCCATTCGGTGAGGCGTTGCGTCGCGACTATTTACGCGCACTAGCCAAAGCGGGCCGCTGGAACCAGTTCAATGCGCAGCTGGCACGAGGCCCGATTGATGACAGCGAGGTCACCTGCCAGCGCGTGCGTTGGCAACTGAGCATCGACGAATCTCGTGCGAACTTCACCTCGGCAAGAAGAGAGGCGCTGGCAATTTGGAATGCCGACAAGCCGGCGGCGGAGCCCTGCTACGATCTATTCGATGGCTTAGTGAGCGCTGGCGCCATCTCACGCACGCAGATTTGGCGGCGCACACGAGAGCTGTTAGCGGCGGCGAGCACGAACGATGCGCGGCGAACCGCAGGCCTCCTCAACCCGGCACCAGCTGGATTCGAAGCCGGTACCGCATCGGCCAACCTCGACGCCAAGCGCTTTCTCGGCAAGCACGTCATTAAGCGCGACGAGCGTGCGTCGGTTGAACTCGCAGTGTTTGCCGTCTCACGGTTGGCCCGCAGTAATGCGGACGAGGCCGCCAAGTGGCTCGACAAGAACGAAGCCAAGTTGCCTGACGAAGCGGCGGCCTACGCATGGGCGCAAGTTGGTTACTGGGGCGCCATGCAGCTCCAATCGGAAGCGCTGAGCTGGTTCGGGCGCGCCGGTAAGCTTGACCTCAACGATACCCAAGCGTCGTGGCTCGCGCGTGCCGCGCTACGCGCCACGGCTCACGACCCGGCCCATTGGAAGGATGTCGCACGCGCGATCAACATGATGTCGGACAGCGAACGTCGCGATCCCGCTTGGCGCTACTGGATGGCCCGCGCAACGATCGCAACCACCCAGAATGCCGAGCCAACCGCCAAAGCTGCGGCGGTTGAAGGCGCGCGCGCCGAGTGGCAGCGACTGTCACGTGAGAGTGGCTTTTACGCAGTGCTTTCCGCTGATGCCCTCGGCGTGACACCGCAGCCAGCGTTCAACTGGGTCGTCCCAGACGAAGCACTCATGGAACACATCTCGCAACGCCCGGCGATTCGCCGTGCGCTCGCGCTGTTTAGTTTGGTCGACGCGAGGCTCGATATCCGCGGCGATGCGATCCGTGAGTGGCGATATGGTTTGCGTGGCATGGACGATACCGCCCTACTAGCTGCCGCCGAGCTGGCGCGGCGCAACGCACTGCCCGACCGCGCCATCAGCACCGCTGAGCGCACCCAGGGCCTGCACGATTACACGCAGCGCTTCCCAACGCCGCACCGCGAGCAACTCGAGTCCACCGCCAAGCAAAACGGCCTCGATCCCGCGTGGGTGTTCGGGTTGATCCGCCAAGAGAGTCGATTCATGACTGACGCCCGGTCGCGTGTCGGCGCGCAAGGTCTCATGCAACTGATGCCTGCCACCGCAAAGTGGGCCGCCCAGCAAGTCGGCTTGAAGGATTTCTCACAGTCCCGTCTGGGCGACATCGGCACAAATCTCAAGCTCGGCACGTTCTATCTGCGACATGTGCTCGACGACTTGGGGCACGCCGTGCTTGCCACTGCTGCCTATAACGCAGGCCCCGGACGCGCGCGACGCTGGCGCGGTAGTGTTGCGCTTGAAGGCGCGATCTACGCTGAGTCAATTCCATTCAACGAAACGCGCGACTACGTGAAGCAGGTGTTTTTGAACAAGTGGTATTACCGCCACCGGATGTACGGCAGGTCACCGACGCTCACGGAAATGCTAGGTACCGTTCCGGGCAAGGCGGATACAGCCATCGCCACTGTGGTCACCTCGGTGTCGAGCGCGGTTTCTGGTGCGCCGTCAGTAAGTGCGCCTAACCCGGTGGTGAACTAAAAGCCTAATAGCGCGACGCATCAAGCCGCGCCTCGCGTGGTTTAACTTCGACATTTGCCCCGCTACGTCGGGGACTCGGGGCGCTACAGCGAAGCGTTGTAGGCCTGATTCTTTTGGGACTGATTAATGGCAACTCCAATGCGTGTTCTGATTCTCGGTGGTAGTGGGTTCGTCGGCGGCGCGATCGCGGGTCAACTCGTTAAGCAGGGCTACTTTGTAACGGTGCCGACACGCGATCGCGAGCGCGCCAAATCGCTGTTGCTTCTACCTAGCTGCGACGTGATCGCCGCGAACATCTGGGATCCAGCAGTGCTCGAGCGCGAGATCGCGCAACATGATGTCGTGATTAACCTAGTCGGCATTCTTTCCGGCGACTTTGAGCGCGTGCATGTGACGCTGCCCAGACTGGTGGCCGAGCATTGCGCGCGGCACGGCAAGCGCTTGTTGCACATGAGCGCACTTTGCGCAGATGCAAACGGCGGCAGCGAATACCTGCGTTCCCGCGGCCGCGGCGAAGATGCCGTGCATGCCGTGGCGCGACAAACTGGGCTGGCTGTCACGATGTTTCGGCCCTCTGTCATCTTTGGCGAGGGAGACAACTTCATCAACATGCTGGCGCGGTTGGTGCGGCTGTTTCCGATCATCCCGTTGGGCTCGCCTGACGCACGCTTTCAACCGGTATGGGTAGAGGATGTCGCGCGCGCCATCGTGGTTGCCATGCAGCGTCCGGAGACGATTGGCAAGACCTACGAATTGGTTGGCCCACAGGTTTACACGCTGCGCGAGTTGCTTACGTGGGTGATGCACACCATCAGCCGTCCACGACCAGTCGTACCGCTCGGCAACGGCCTTGCCACGTTGCAAGCGATGGCGTTTGAGTTTCCACCCGGCAAGTGGCTCGGTGCCTTGCTCGGTGTGGAGATGACGCGGGACAACGTGGCGTCGATGCGCACGCCGAACGTCTCCAGCGCCCCGTTTCCCGCATTGTTTGGCGAGGCGCATCGCCTTGAAGATGTTGTACCGACTTACTTGGCGATGCGTTTTGGGCGCGCACAATACAACCAATTCCGCGCTGATCGATAGCGTGATCTCCGGTTGTCCGTCGGGATCGCGTGCAGCTAGGTCGATGGCACGCGCGGAACCACCACAAAGAGAGGCACTATGCTGACCCTGGTGATTGGCAACAAAAATTATTCGTCGTGGTCGATGCGCCCCTGGGTGCTGCTCACTGCGCTTGGCATTCCGTTCCGCGAAGTGATGCTCAAATTTCACTCTCCCGAGTGGGATGCGCAAATTCGCTACTACTCGCCATCCGGCCTCGTGCCGGTACTCTGGGACGGTAGCGAAGCTGAGGCGCCCGGCACCATCGGTGTCTGGGAGAGCACGGCAATCTATGAATACATCGCCGAGCGGTTCCCCGAGAAGGGCGTTTGGCCGAGCAGTGCCGCCGCACGCGCCCACGCACGCGCCATCGTCGGTGAAATGCACGCGGGGTTTCGAGCACTTCGCGGCAGCATGCCGATGAACATTCGCAGCCGCTACCCCGGGCTAGGCATGAACCCCGACACCGCGCGCAACATCGCGCGTATTGAGGAACTGTGGCGCGATACGCGCGCGCGGTTCGCCGTGGGCGGGCCGTTTCTATTTGGCGCGTTTAGCGCGGCAGACGCGATGTATGCGCCGGTGGTGATGCGCTTCATGACCTACCAACCGCTCCTCGCAGCAGACACAATCGCCTACTGCGATGCGGTGCGCGAGCACCCCGCCGTGGCGGCGTGGATCGCGGGCGCAATGGCCGAGACGGAGTTCGTTGCCGAGGATGAGCCGTATGCGACGCCCAAGTAAACTCGCCATTTGGCGGGGTGTTTCAGGCATTTTTGGCTGGAAACGCCCGCCGAATGGCGAGTTTTGGTTTCGCATGGACGCAAAGTGGGCGCTGTCCTCCTTAGCCGGTTTGCTCAGCATCAGCATCGTCGCGACCGCGCAAACGAATCCCGCTGCAACTTTGCCGCCGCAGCAATTCGCCGACCTTGGCGAGTGTGTCCTCGAGTCCGGCGCAGTTATCGCGGATTGCAAGATTGGCTTTGTCACTCTCGGCAAACTCAACGCCGAGCGTAGCAACGCGATCCTGTTCCCTACGTTTTACGGCGGCAACACGGGGCACATCGTGCCTTACCTCGGCCCCGGCAAGCTAGTCGATACCCACAAGTTTTTCGTGATCGTTGTCGATAGCTTCGGCAATGGCATCTCATCATCGCCATCAAACAGCACCAAGCAGCCGGGCGAGGCGTTTCCGGCCATGTCCATCCGTGATATGGTGCGCCAACAAAAACGCATGCTCGACCGCGAGTTCAAGATCGAACGCTTGCACGCCGTGATGGGTGTATCGATGGGCGCGATGCAGGCGTTTGAGTGGGCCGCTTGGTCGCCGAATAGCGCGGACAAGTTCGTCGCGATTGCAGGCTCGCCACAACTCGCTACTTACGACCTCGCGCTTTGGGACACGCACTCACGCCTGTTTCGGTTAATGATCGATTGTCAGTGTCAAACGCCTGCACAACTCTTCGCAGGCATGCGCTTGCTCAACAATTGGGAAACGAATGCAGGCGCTCCACTGGCACAAAGGGAGAAAGTGCTCGGCGACATTGCAAACGCCAAGTTCGACATCCGCTTAGCGCACGACCGGCTACTGCAACTCGGCGCGATGATCGGTCACGACGTTTCGCGCAACATGGACGGGGATATGCAGAAGGCTGCAGCGGCTGTGGGCAACAAGATGTTCGTGATCGTCGGCGCCAAGGACATCATTGTCACCCCCGGTCCGGCGTTGTCTTTTGCAAAACTTGCTGGCGCCAAGACGCTCGAGATTGCCACCTGCGGACACGATATCCCACGCTGCCAGTCCGACACGATCAACGCAGCGGTCAACGAATTCCTGCGCCGGTGAACTCGGCGAGAATAGAGACATGAAAGCCTATCTGGTCGGCGGCGCTGTCCGTGACGAGCTACTCGGGTTACCAGTATCGGACCACGACTTTGTCGTCGTCGGCATGACACCGCACGCCATGATTGAGGCGGGCTACAAACCGGTGGGCA
>JAJTHU010000255.1 GCA_021300055.1 Nitrosomonadaceae bacterium
GCCGCTGGTCAGATTCGTCGTGCTCAGTGAAACTTGATCGGTGGCAACGTTATTCGCGCCGACTTGGAACGACAGCGTTGCGGCCGTGTTCAACAATGAGTTACCGTTGAAGTTTGTGCCGGTCAGGACACGGGTCACTTCGCTTGCGAGCTGGGTGAATTCGGCGTTCAGGTTCGTGCGGTCGCTATCAGAGTTGGTTGCGTTGGCAGACTGAACGGCCAGTTCACGCATACGCTGCAGGGTATCAGATACTTTACCAAGTGCGCCTTCAGCAGTTTGCGACAAGCTGATCGCGTCTTGAGCGTTGCGGATTGCAACGTTCATGCCCTTGATCTGTGCGCTCATGCGCTCAGCGACTGCGAGACCAGCCGCGTCATCCTTTGCGGTGTTGACACGCAAGCCAGACGACAAGCGCTGCATTGAGGTTGCCAGCGAGGCGCCCGAAGATGCCAAGTTGCGCTGTGCGTTAAGGGAAGCTACGTTGGTGTTAATGGTGGTCGACATCTTAATCTCCTAAGTGGTTAATTCCCAGTTTCAAGTAAAGCCCAGCACATGCTGCCGGGGTGACTACGAACACCCGATGTACGGGCTTCTTGGCGGAGGGAATCGGGCTAGTGAGATTCGAACCGCCAGCAACACAGCTTTCGGCAGTGCCTAAGAGAACTTTAGGAATTAGCTTGGGCCACCTAGAAATTTCGCATAGTGCGCTGCCGAAACTGCCGTGATGCGATGGGTATATCGGCAACACCGTTGCGTACTTTAGGGTGTCAGCTGATGGCCTGCTCAATAAGTGATCCGCTCAACTGATAGAGCTCTCAGCTTCCAAGCACGTTCCTCCCACTGGTCGAGAGACTTGCTCTAGATCAGAGCAGGCCAAATGTAAAGTCTCGCCTCCCCCGATGCACTGGGGTCGCCTGCAACACGAACGCGAGTACATTGCTGGTCGTGCGGCGAGTGCACAAGTGATCGCCTAAGGTCTGGAGCATGCATTGCCGTCGTCGCATTGAGAGGACCGCTGCTGCCGCCGCGCTTCAGCATAGAACAACAGCAAATTTGCGGCGTTGCGCAAAAGTGTTTGGTGTCAAGCTCTTAGCCAAATGTGTTGAGACGGCGGTCGAGCCGTTGCCCGAGTTACGGAGACACCGTGTAGGAATTTGCCTCACACGTCGTCAAGCGGCGACACCGACACGATATCGAGTCCTTATCCGATACCCAGTCCTTTTTTGAACGCCCAGAATTCCATCCATCGAATTGAACGCCAAACACGGGTCAATCGGAAGCAATTAACTCCACGTCATGTTCTGCGATTTGAAAGGGACCTAACAATGATCGGCAATGCTCAGTTGATGCAGGAAATCCAAGAAACCAACATGTCGTACCTAATGCTTGCGCAGCACATGCTGCGTGAAGACAAGGAGCAAGCGATGTTCCGCTTGGGACTGTCGGCCGAGACCGCCGAAATGATCCTGCAGCTGACGCCGGGTCAGATTCTCAAGATCGCCAACAGCAACATGCTGATGTGTCGCTTCCGTTTTGATGACGACGTTGTCTGGAGCCTGCTCCTCTCTCACAGCAACCGCACCCCAGTTGCCGAGCAGACCGAAGTTTCAGGAATCCATGCGGGCATCTTGATGGCCGGAAAATTCGCTGAATCACGTGCTGCGGTGATGAAATGACAAAGAAATCCGTGGTCGGCGAGAACCGTGATATCTCGCTTGCGATAAACCTGATCAAACTCGGCGCGCGTTTACAGGTGCTCGAGTCAGAGACGACCCTCTCCTACGAGCGTTTGCTCAAGTTGTACAAGGAAGTGACTGGCAAGAGCCCATCCAAAGGTATGTTGCCGTTCTCGACCGATTGGTTTATGTCCTGGCAGCCGAACATGCATTCATCGCTGTTCATGAACATTTACGAAAATCTGTCGAAGAATACAGAGATCGAGGAAATTGACTGCATTATCAAAGCCTACGAACTGTATACCGAGCAAGTCACTGCACTAGGGCTGGAGCCGATTGTTTCCTTCACCCGCGCATGGCGGCTCGTTAAGTTCACGGACGCGGGCATGGTCACGCTGTCAAAGTGCACGCGCTGTAACGGCAGTTTCGTGAATCACGCCTTCGAAATCGACAAAGACTATGTCTGTGGTCTCTGTGCACCGCCCCCGCGCGCCGGCAAGTTGGGCAAAAAGAAGGAAGTTTTTGCGGATTGATCGGAGAAGGCTGGTTTTGGCCAACCTAAGTTGCAAACAGTCCTAAAGAAGGGGTAAGTCAAGCCGAATAAGCAAGCATGCATCCCGGGTGACCGGAAGTCCAGGGCGACTCTTTCAGGAAAAAGCATGCTTGTCATCATAGGTTACATCGTCGTTGTAGGGTCGGTGCTCGGCGGCTTCATGGCGCACGGCGGCAAACTCGGCGCATTGTGGCAACCGTTCGAACTCGTCATCATTGGTGGCGCGGCGCTAGGTGCTTTTGTCGTGGGCAATAACGGCAAAGTGCTTAAGGCTACTTTTGGCTCACTGCCCAAAGTATTCAAAGGCTCAAAGTACACCAAGA
>JAJTHU010000315.1 GCA_021300055.1 Nitrosomonadaceae bacterium
ACGCTTCGATCACTGACGCCTATTGGGCAGGCGCGAAGCCGAAACTGATCGAGTCCCCACGCGTGAAGGAACTCGCCATAAAAATCCTGCAAGACCAGAAGCTGGTCTCTGCCACCGCCGACAAGCGCAGCATCGCTCGCGCGCTGTACGAGTGGGTTTCACTAAACATCGGGTACGCCGGCAACTGCGTGGGCGTCGGTACGCACGTTCCTCGCGACATCGACTGGATTCTCGATAACAAACTCGGCGACTGTAAGGACCATGCGTTGCTGCTTCAAGCGTTGCTGAAGGCTCAGGGAATCGAAAGCCAACAGGCTCTCGTTAACGCGAGCCATGGCTTCGGGCTTGCGCGCATACCCGTTGTGGGTCTCGTCAACCACGTCATGAACTACATTCCTAGTCTTGATTTGTTTCTCGACTCCACAGCGACGGGTACGCCATTCGACACCGTACCACTGAGCATCGCCGGTAAGCCCGTGCTGCTGACGGACGGTTTTGTCGAGGGCAAAAAAGTGCCGATGCTCAAACCAGACTTCAATTGGCAAAAGACGAAGGGTACGGTCACGATCAAGGCAGATGGATCGGCGTCCGGTGATTTCACCGTAAATCTGGGCGGCACCTTCGCCGTTTCCTATCGAGACTCGTGGCGCGAAATGACGCCCGATATGGAGAAGCGCTTCATCAGCGATCCGTATGACAGAGACGGCTCGGGCAAGGGCTGGGCGAAGATCGTCAAGCGGGACGATCCAAAGCCAATGCTGACGACGTTTAGTTATCAGATTCAGTTCAATCTCCCAGACTTCCTGCAATCAGGTGCCGGCGCGATCAGCCTTTTCGCCCCCATCATGACGCCTGGCTCGCCTGTATTGCTGGCAGCTTCGTCGCAAGCTGACGCGGGAACACCGTTGATTAGTTGCATGGGGGGGCGTGGTAGCGAAGAAGTGACCTTCGTTTTCCCAAAGGGACGGCAAATTCTCGCTGCGCCGAGCAATGTTTCAGTCAAGACAGCTCTCTTGCGCTACGAGGCAAAGTACAAACGCGTCGGCAACAAAATTGTTGTCACGCGGAGCTACGTCGACAATACGCTTGGACCAACCTGCGGCGAGGCTATCCAGAAGGAGTACCGCGATATGGCAAAGCGCGTCGAAACCGATCTTAGAGCGCAGCTTCTTTATCGATAAGCTAGTCGCAACGGCTAACGGCGCTTGGACGGTCGGCTGAATGAGTCATGCCTTGATCCAACACGGATTTCAGCCGAACCGATAAGCGTCCATCGCCAACGGGCCGTCGAGACCGGCATAGAGCCGTTCGCGTTGGGCAGATTGCGCGCTCGCGCCAAGCGCCACGAATAGCGGCATGAAGTGCTCCTCGGTCGGATGGGCCCGCACCGCATGCGGCGCGACGCGGCGGTAGTCAACGAGCGCGTCAATGTCGTTCGCCATGAGCTTTTCGTGCACCCACGACTGAAAAGCCTCTGCGCAGTCACCATGCATCGCCGCTCGCGAATAGGGTGAAGCGCTGCGCGCGCCAAACCAATCGCGCAGGTTGTGGGTCATGTGGCCCGACGCGATGATGGCCACCCCAGCATCGCGCAGCGGCTGCAGCGCACGCCCGACGGCCACATGGTGCGCTGCGCCAAGGTGGGTCTGCACCGACAACTGCACAATCGGCACATCAGCGTTGGGAAACATGGCGCGCAGCGGCACCCACGTACCGTGGTCGAAGCCGCGCACGGGATCAATCCGGCTCGGCAGACCAGCAGTCTCAATCAGCGCACTCGCTTGCTCGGCAAGTGACGCATCTCCTGGCGCGGGATAGACAATGCGATACAGCGCCTCGGGAAAGCCGCCGAAGTCGTAAATCATCGGCGGGTGCGCAGCGGCGGATAGCGTTGGCGCGGCTGTTTCCCAGTGCGCGGTGATGCAGAGCACGGCGCGAAGACCCGATCCGTGCTGCTGCAATTCCGCGCCGATCTGCCGCCATATCCCACCTGCGCCACCCGGCTCGATGGCGTGCATGGGAGAGCCGTGAGAGACAAAATAGATCGGCTGGGTCATGAACTGCAAGAAAGCATCGAACAGCCAGCCTTCTGCCGCGCCCAATCGGGCCGCTTCGCAAAAAAACGCTCGGTCTCGGGTTGCTCATCGTAAGGGCGACGCAACACTTCCAACAATTCGTTGATCATGCTGACATCGCCCGTCGTCGCGAGGTCGATGGCTTGCTGCGCGAGGTAATTGCGCAACACATACTTGGGGTTAACGGCGTTCATCGCAGCACGGCGCTCGTCGCACATGAGGTCGTCCTCAATCAAGCGCGCGAAATAACGATTCAGCCAAGCCGCGAGTCGCTCCTGATGCTCAGGGGTAAGCTCGGGGCGGTAGCTGGCGTCATTGAGTTGCTGCAGCGACGTTTGCAGGTCGGTGGGGGTCGCGTCTGCCAAACGTCGGAAGAAAATGGTCATGTCCATTTCGGCGTCACGCAGCAGTTGGTACGCTTCGTTGACGAGAGCAGCATCACCACCCTCACCTCCGTCTCGCCACGAAGCGAAGCCGAACTTGGCCGCATAGTCGCGCCGCGATTGGGCATCAAACACGCTGTCAAATCGATCTAGCCCCGCATTGAGTAAATCAGCGAGTTGTTGAAACTCGGCACTGTCTTCTTCAGTCACCATGATGAGCGCGCTGCCGAGCCGCTCTAAATTCCAACGCGCAATTTCGGGTTGACGTCCAAAGCAATAGCGGCGTCCGTGCGCGTCCGTCGTGTTGGGCGTCCAACCGGGATCGAAGTTATCGATCCAGCCATACGGGCCGTAGTCGATGGTCAACCCGAGCACAGACATGTTGTCAGTGTTCATTACCCCATGCACAAAGCCCACCCGCATCCAATGCGCCACCATCAGCGCCGTGCGCTCCGCGATATCGGTAAACCACGCGCCGATGCGCTCAATACGCGCCTGTGGGTAGCTGGCTTCCGCAAAGTCGCGTGCGATGGTGAAGTCGATGAGTTGATTCAGTAGCGCAACGTCGTTACGCGCCGCGTGAATCTCAAAGTGGCCGAAGCGCGTGAACGACGGTGCCACGCGACACACAATCGCGCCGGGTTCGTGCTCTGGGTTGCCGTCATAAAACATATCGCGCACCACGGCATCGCCTGTCGCAACAAGCGAAAGCGCGCGCGTGGTCGGCACACCGAGGTGGTGCATGGCCTCTGAACAAAGGAACTCGCGAATCGATGAGCGCAACACCGCACGACCATCTGCGCGTCGCGAATACGGCGTCGGCCCGGCGCCTTTAAGCTGCAACTCCCAGCGCTTTTGGTCCCGGCCAATGACCTCGCCCAAGTAGATGGCGCGACCGTCACCGAGTTGGCCAGCCCAGTTGCCGAACTGATGGCCGCCATACACCGTGGCAAATGGCTCGCTGCCCAGTAGCACCGCGTTGCCCGCGAGCGCATTCACCATCGGCGGTGAGGCGATCGCCGTTTCGTCGAGTCCGAGCGCATCCACCATCTCACGCGAATAGGCGAGCAGCTTAGGCGCGGCGACAGGTGTCGGCGCAACGCGCGACCACACGGCACCACGCACTTGGCGCGTGACGTTAGTGGTGTCCGGATCGCCCGGCAGTTCACGCAAAAGGCGGTTATCGAAATTGAGCACGTTGATGAGCGGTGAGTTGGCAGCGCAGCTTGTGGAGACCCAGATTATCGCCCGGGCACGTTCATGGGTGTGTCCACGCTAGATGGGGCCGCATGGCCGAAACGCCAACCCCGCCCTACTTCAACTTGCTATGCCCCCTTGAAGGCGAATGGCAACAGACGCGCGGGCGTCGCGCCATCACGCACCATCTCGGCAACCGCTTCACCGATCGCCGCCGAGTGTTTGAAGCCGTGGCCTGAGCACGCCGACACGACAATTACCTGGGGCGAGTCTGGCAGGCGGTCGATGATGAAATTGGCGTCCGCCGTTGACGTGTAAAAGCAAGTCGCTGTGCGTACGCTACGCGCGGTGATGCCACGCATTCGGCCGTGTACGTGTCGCGCATACATCTGGGCCACCTCATCGTCGGTGGCGGCCGGTTGGATGGCATCGGCGTCGGTTTGCTCCATGCGCTGCTCTGTGGCGACCTTGATGCAGGAAACTTCACTGCCGACAGTCGCACCCAAGGACGGAAAACCGTAGAACGCCTCGCTGTCGTCCCCGCCCCACGAATAAATGAAAACAGGGAACCGGTCCGGGCTGTAGTCAGCCGTGCCATCGAGCGCAAACCAGTGCAGCACCTGCCGCCGTACGCTGAGCTTGGGTTGCAGCAGCGGAACCAGATGCGGCGTCCACGCACCTCCAGCGACCACGATGCTAGACGCAAGAATTTGCTCGTCGCCGACGTCGACCAACACACCTTCGCCGTCAGGCTGCCAAGTTGCGCGCCGCCCTGTGATGAGCCGCGCGCCGTAACGCGACGCCAGTTGCAACTGCGCATGAACGCATGCTTCCGGGTCGAGGTATCCCGCGCCCGGCTCGAAGTAACCCCGCTCATCACCTTGCAACGCAAACTGCG
>JAJTHU010000254.1 GCA_021300055.1 Nitrosomonadaceae bacterium
CTCATCATCCGCCCGGTGTACGGCATGCACCTCAAGCAGATCCTCATCACCATGGGCGGCATGATCATCGGCGAAGAACTCATCAAGGTGATTTGGGGCGCACAACAAGTGCCGCTGCTGCTGCCCGAGACCCTACGCGGCGCGGTCATTGTGGGCGATGCTGCGATTGAGAAGTTCCGCTTACTGGCAGTGCTCATCGGGCTTGGCGTGTTCGCACTGATCATTTGGGTACTAAACCGCACCAAGATCGGCTTGCTCATTCGCGCGGGCGTCGAGAACGGCGAGATGGTGGAGTCGCTTGGCTACCGAATTCGCCGTTTGTTTGTCGGCGTGTTCGTCGCTGGGAGCGCACTCGCGGGATTGGGTGGCGTGATGTGGGGCCTGTATCAGCAAAGCGTTATCCCGCAGATGGGCGCGCAAGTGAATGTGCTGATCTTTATCGTGATCATCATCGGTGGATTGGGGTCAACGGGTGGTGCGCTCATCGGTGCGCTGCTGGTCGGCCTGATGGCCAACTACACTGGCTTTCTCGCGCCTAAGCTTGCGCTGTTCTCAAACATCGCGTTGATGGTGGCCATATTGCTTTGGCGACCGAGTGGGTTGTTTCCCGTCGCCAACCGCTGACCGTAGGCCGAAAAAATGCTCAGACGCCTCCTCTCCGACGACCTCCCCCGCAGCAAAGCACTCAGCGTCATTCTGTTGACGCTGTTGGTGTTGCTGGCGCTGGCCCCGTTTATCGTGCCGGGCATTAACGCGCTCAACGTCGCGGCGAAGGTGCTCATCTTTATCGTGCTGGTCGCGAGTTTCGATTTGCTACTGGGCTACACCGGCATCGTCAGCTTTGCGCACACCATGTTCTTCGGCATTGGCGCATACGGCGTTGCGATTGCCTCAACGCGCATCGGTGCGAGTTGGGAAGGCGTGATGGTCGGCATCGGCGCCGCGCTCGGCGTGTCGCTACTCCTCGCGCTGGCGATTGGTTTGTTTTCCTTGCGCGTGCGCGCGATCTTCTTTGCGATGATCACACTCGCCATCGCGACAGCCTTCATGACGCTCGCGTCGCAACTTTCTAGCTTCACCGGCGGCGAAGACGGTCTCAACTTCAAGGTTCCGGAGATTCTGCAGTCAGGCACGATGTTGCTATCCGAGCCCATCTTCGGCGTGGATATCAATGGCCGTTTGCTGACGTACTACTTGCTGTTTTTCGCGACGCTCGCGATGGTGCTGGCACTCTTGCGCATCGTTAATTCACCATTTGGACGTGTGCTACAAGCAATTCGTGAAAATCCGTTCCGCGCAGAAGCCATTGGCTATCGCGTGGTGGTGTACCGCACAGTGTCGAGCGTGATTTCCGCGCTGTTCGCGACCATGGCCGGTGTGATGCTGGCGCTATGGCTGCGCTACAACGGACCAGACACGTCGCTGTCGTTCGAGATCATGCTCGATTGCTTGCTCATCGTCGTCATCGGCGGCATGGGCACGATCTACGGCGCGGCCATCGGCGCAGCGCTGTTCGTGATCGCGCAAAGCTATTTGCAAGATCTATTGCGCCTCGGCGCCGATGCCGCGAGTGGTGTGCCAGTCCTGGCCGCACTGCTCTCACCCGACCGTTGGCTGCTCTGGCTCGGTGTGTTGTTTGTGCTGTCGGTGTACTACTTCCCGACAGGCATCGTCGGCCGCCTACGGCGGACTTAACCGAACCTCAAAAGTCGCCTATCGGCGGGCAGTTTGGGGCATTTTTGGTTGGAAACGCCCGCCAATAGGCGACTTTGCGATTTGAAGAAGCCGTGTTCGTCTGCTTCTTGTCGGATCGGATTGCCATACCGCTATCGGCGCGAAACCGCGCTGAACACTAGAAGCCTATGCAATTCCGCGAGGACCACCCGCAGCAGTGCTGCGCAGAGCTACTTCGGCTTTGCGACGACGTCTAGCTCGGCCGCTGGCGCTTTGTAGTCCCGTCTCGATTTGCCCGGCCCCGGAATCTCGTGCCAGTCCCAGCGGCCGGTCTTGCTGCCATCCTCACATAACTGCGTCACTTTGAAGTAAAGCTTGCCAGGCGATGCTGGTGTCCGCAGTAGAGCGATGAATTCGTCGTAGTGCGCGTCTTCGAGCTTGCCGCCGGACCACATGATCTCGCTCACACGAACGTCCACTTTCTTGCCGTGATCCTCAAACGGCTCGGCAAGCTTTTCCGACTTGGTTGACAGCGTCCAACCGACTTTTGGCATCGGCTTGATTCTGTTGATGCCGCTCGGCACGACAACGGTGATTGAAGTGGTTGGTAGACCGTCACAACCATGCCCTACTTTGAATACGGCACGAAAAGATGACGCAGTTTCGGCTTTTGGGCTGTCGATAACGACGTGCGCCGACGCGAGGCTAGCGATGGCCGTTGCCGTCAGGGCGAATAGGATCGACATGAGGGTGTAGCGCTTCATAGTATTTCACTCCAGATTCAGTAGATACGGTTCAGTGATCGTCAACGTGGCGTTAGTGCGCGTGACCACTGGCTTTTGCGGAGGATGGCGCAGTACGCTCGCGAACCTCTGCCTCAATCTTCACAGAGGATTCTTTGCCTGCAGCGTCTTTGAACGTCAACAGGAGCGGCACCTTGCTTCCTGCAGATATTGGCGCTTCTAGGTTCATCAACATCACGTGGTAACCACCCGGCTTCAGTTCCGTGACCTTGCCGGGGAGCACCTCAACACCGGCGACTTCGCGCATCTTCATCACGCCATCAATGACTTTCATCTCGTGAACTTCTACAGTCTTGATCGCAGGCGAGCTCGCCTTCACTAAAGTCACGGGTTTCTCACTGGCAATCGTCATAAAGACACCTGTAGCTTTTTGGCCGGGCACGGTCGAGCGTGCCCAAGCGTTGTCAATCGAAATCTGCGCCTGCGCGGCAGTTGCGCCCATAACGAGCGCGACGGAGATGAAGGAACGTAGGACGTTCATGGGGTAGCCTTTCATGGTTTCGGAGGAAAACTAAAAATGATGTTGTTGGTCGGGACTTTTGGGGTCGCGGCACTGGGTACAGTGATCCGCTGGCGTTGCGGTCGCAGGCATCCCGGTTACCGCCTCAATTTCTCGCTCTACAAAGTAGTTAGCAGAAAAGTAAAAGAGGTACACGCAGAGGCCCGCAATTACGAGGCTCCAGCCAACGGTACGAAGCAATTCAATCGTGCGTCTACTTGTTTTCATGTCATTCCTCCTGAGGTTGAAACACGCTTCAGTGCAAGAGCCATTGCATCGATCATTAGAAACAACGCTAGGCTCAAACCGAATACAGGCATGGTGTAGCCCAACGCCACGCCCAACGGCCAAATCCACCACGGCAAAGCACGCCAGTGTTCAAAGCCCGCGGCTGGCGCGGCAACGCGCTTCGGCGGCCGCCGCTTCCACCACATGGCATAACCCGACACTACCGAGAACAGCAATGCCATTCCAACGAAGACGAGCAAGACTTGGTTCCACCAGCCAAACTCACCGCGGTGAAATGGGATGCCAACTGCAGTTGCTTTAGCGAGCAGCGGCAGATCATTCCAGCCGCTTTGCCACAACACTTGACCGCTGTATTGGTCAACAACAAGTTGCTTTCGCGCCGATGCCGCTGCGGGGTGGGCGGTTGAAATGCGCCACACGCCCGTTTCGCCACGCGGCGGGGTGAGTTGCAGCGCTTCGCTGGGTATCATGCTTTGGCCCAACGCTTGTATCTGCGACGTGCTCCAAGCGCTTTGCTCCGGAAACGCCCGCTGTGACTGTAGTTTTTCCGGTGCCTTGGGAGCAGATTGACCGGTCGCATTCAGTCCGGCTCGGAAGTTCTCCCCAGTGTATTTCGACCAAGTCAGCCCTGTCAGCAAAATGGCGAATGTGAGGAGTGAAGCGATGATGGCGACGACCGCATGCCAGTCGCGCCATTTCAAGCGCGCGGCACGCGGGCCGGTCGCCCCCATACGTGGAATGAGCGCTCGCACGCCTTGACCACCCACGCGTTGCGGCTTCGGCCACCAAAGGTACAAACCGGTGAGGAGCATCACCAGCGTCCATGACGCTGCAAGCTCAATCAACCATCGCCAGCTCTCGCCTTGCAGCAAAGTTGAATGGAGCTTGCGCGACCACTCCTTAAATCGATCACCCTCCGCAATCACCCCTACGACGACGCCTGTATACGGGTTGACTGAAACGATCTTGGTCTCAGCTGCGGGCGATTGATGCAGGATGTGTCCCGTGGACGTCGCTGGCATCGCTTGGGGTGTTGGCTTGCGACGCGCTTCTCCCATCACCACTTTCGTGGTGTCTGTTGCCGCAAGAGCGGGAAACACGCTACGGACAGGCACCCCTGGAAGCGTACTTCTTGCTGCATCAATTTGTGCCTCAAGCGCTACCCGGGCTGTTCCCTCGGCCACCGGGACTCGATCAAGGCTGGCGTGGCGCCACGCCTCGATCTGTGGGCTGAAAACGTAGATCAGCCCAGTCACTGTAGCGATGACCACCAAGGGCGAGACCAACAGCCCCGCCCAAAAATGCAGCCGCCAAACGAGGCGATAACGTAAATCACCCAGCGCCCCGACAGGCGCACGATCAGTCATTGTTTGAGGCGCAGCCACAGATTCTTTAGCGCCTGTCGAGGAGTCGTCCACCACCATCGCTGGGTCGCTCAGAACGTCCACTTAACGTCAGCCGTGAAGGTGCGTTGCGGATAGGGGTGGAAGTTCCAGTACTTCTCGTTATTGAGATTGTCGACGCCAATACCGAGCACCCAGTGTTTATCCAGCTTGTAGACTGCGCGTACATCGACGACGAAAAAGTCAGAGGTTCCTGTCCACGTTCTACCGTTTGGGTCAGCGTTATCCAGCGTGTTGAACTGCTTGCCGCTATAGCGAAGCCCGAGCGTAGCGGAGAGCTTGTCGGTCGCGCGCCATGTCGTCAGCAAGTTTGCGCGGTGCCGCGGAACGCGCGGTTGCCATTTGCCTACACTCGCGGAAAATTTGTCGTTCTGCTTAATGACCGAGTCCGCAAACGTGTAGCTCGCCTGAACGTCCACCCCCTTTACGCCCGCATCCGTCAGCACTACCGCAATTTCTGCGCCGTTGGTGCGAATATTGTCGACGTTTTGGATGTTCGTGATGTTCGGGAACACGCTGACATTAGTTTGCGAATACAAAGCATCACGTGTCCGCTCAAAGAAAAGCGTCGCGCGGAGCGAGCCCGAACCGAATCCGCTGCCGAAGCCGGCAAGGTCCCGCTCCGCGGTCAATTCTGTCGTCCAGGATTTTTCTGGCTTTAGGTTGGGGTCATTGTTGACAATTGTCGTCGCTGAAATCGAGCCTTGGTAAAGCTCAGACACCGTCGGGTTCCGTACGGCACGGCCCAGGGAGGCTTTAAGCACCCACGCTTCACCCGCTTGATAAGCGACAGCAAACTTTGGCGAGGTTGTGGTGGCGCTGCGCGCGGCAAAACCCAGTGTGGACGTCGCGTTGGAAACCGCGCCGTTCTCGGCCTCCCAGCGCTCAATGCGCGCGCCAATCGTGGTGCGCCAAGCGGAACCAATTCGCCAGGTGTCTTGCAGATAGAAGCTCGTTAGCGAAGTGTCACCTTGAAACGCGGACACCCGCGCGGTCGCCGTCCCGCCGATCCAATCAGGCGTATCCGACACCAGCGTCCGAAGCTTATGGTGATCTCGCTGGATACCGATATCGATTAGATGACCGCCCGCTGCGTTCGGGTTGCCGTTTGGCCGTATAGCACCGCGCAACGCAAACGTGTTCCACCCTGTACCGTCCTGATCGGTGATACGACCGGCACCACCACTATTAGCAGCCGGGCGCGCAAGCGTCGGGGCGGGCGAACGACTCAGGTCACGCTGATAGTCATACTGCGATGTGGAGAGCGACCAATCGAAAACGCCTTTCGTGTTGGACTGCACCGTGAGGCCATGGATGACGTGGCGCAAGTCTTGTTTGGACAGCGAGATTTCGTTCGGCGCGATTGTGTATTGGCGACCAGCAACGTTTACGCTGCCGCTCCACAGGGGCTGACCGCTAGCACTACGCAGATAGGTGGCCGAATCACGATAGGCATCGTTTGTCCACAAGCCAAAGATATAGCTCGCGCGCACCGTCGGCGTGATGTCGTATGCAAGCTTTACCTTGGCATTCTCCTGCACAGTACTAATCTGATTAGTTGCACCGGTAATGACCCACTCCTGCTCACGCGGATTGCGGTTGCCAGTGAATGCGCCAGTCACGGGCACGCCAGCGCTGCCAGCGACCCCTTGTGTCAAGAGCTTAGTTGCAAAGGCGATAGGGTGTCCGTCGCTATCTAGGCGATTCAACGACAGCCACCACGCAAACGCCCCATGCTTGTTGCCGAGCGTCGCGTTCAGTTGATTGCCGGAGTAACGCGCGCTAGTGTTGTACAAATCAAACTTCTGAGTGAACGCCGACGCCTTTATGCTGCCTTCGAACTTGCGAGGCATGCGGGTGATGTAGTCAACCACCGCCCCCACTGCGTTGCCCGGATAGGCCGCAGAAAATGGGCCGTAGAGCACGTCAACACGCTCGATTTCTTCGGGTGCGACTAGTCCCCAGCGCGGCGTAAATGAGGCACCATTCCCGAGCAAGTTAGAAAGCAGGATGCCGTCCGCGTAGACCAGCGAGCGCGCCGAATTTCCTGTACCGGATGCGCGAGAGGCCAGCACAGCATGATCAAAATCGCCGATGTAGCGCTTGCGCACCAGTAGCGAAGGGAAGTACTTAAGCGCATCTTGCGCGTCTGTGGCGTTGATCTTCTCGCTAATCTCCTCTGCAGTAATGCCCTCTTGGGTAGTCGCTATGTATGAAGGCAGCGAGCTTGGACGACCTGCGGTGACGGTGATGGTTTCTTTCTTCTGACCTGCTTTTGCACCTTCGGGCGCGCCCGCTGCTGAACTTTCTTGTGCGCTGGCACTGGGGATGCAAACGAGGTGTGCGGCGAGCGCGCACGCTGACATGCGTGCAAGCACGCGAGATGTGGGTCTGAGTTTCATGACAATCTAAGCAAATGGGTTGGCGAACAGGCGTCGCCGCTGGCGACGCAAGCGCGTGGGTGCGAGAAAGACGTGGCAATGCCGCGCAGGCAGCCCGTCAAACTGCTAGTGGGTGTTGCGTTGCTTAGAGGCTTGGAGGCCCAGTGGACGGCGCGTGAGGCCGAATGGCGCTAGCGAACCGAGTGGTGCCAGCGGAGAGACGAACGATGAACGGCGAGGCCGACGCTATGAGGATTGATGCCTGAGTCGGGATAGGCGCGGGCGGTGCGCTCGCAGCCAAGCAGATGGCGCAATCGTGAGTTGCTTGTGATTCAGGCGCTCCGTTATCTGAGGGTACTTCGACCCATGCGCTTCCCTGTGCCGTACAGATCTCGACTAGCGTCTTGCCAGACTGGGCCAACATAGCATGCGAGATCGCGGGAGTGAACGCATTAAACGCAAACGCGAGTACGGCAACCAATGCTTGGCATTGCCGCACGAGACTTGCTTTGCGCATACGTTTGACCACGTTCATTCACCCAATTTTACACAACTCTCTGGCGACTAAGTTGGTATAAACAACCCCAATTTGCAGAGCAGCGAATCGCCGAGTCACCGAATTGCTTCACGCACTTGAATCACGTTCCCCTCGGGATCGTGGCCATCACAAGCGCGGAATGCACTTGTTTGCCATTCGAAACCCGACGACCGGACGGAGCCGCCAAACAATCTAGCTCGTTCGCGTGCTGCAGCGATACTCTCCACAGGGATACAAATCTTGGTGTAAGCGTCTTCGCGGACCAACGGCCCGCCGTCCGCACCAACGCTCGGCTCAGGCCCACCGCGAAGTTGATGAACGACTAGTTGAAATCCATCTACCTCAAGGACAGCGTGCGCAGCATCCCCACCGACTTGGCACATTGCACCCAATTCGCGATAGAAGTTTGCAACGCGCAAAACGTCCGACACGAACAACACCACGCTTGCCAGCGGTTTGCGACTCAAGGCAATACTCCTTTCACGACCATGTTGGGTAGGATCAGCGTAGATTTACCCGGAAGGTGGCAAACGCTACTCGATTGATGGCGTAACGGCGAGCGCAAGCGGCCACGGAATGACCCTTGCGTAACACCGGGTGCAAGCTCAATGCGAAATCGCGCATGCACGGGCTTGATGAGTCCCGGCGCGAGTGGCACGGCAACAGGGCTATTAGGCGCGGTCAGTTCAACCGAAACGCCCTCAAGCTCTACGTGGACATGTTTGACGACCCGTGGATCGAAGGTCACCCATAACGTGAAGCCCTTGGGTGTGTTGTGTGAGAGCGAAATTGGCAAGTCGCTGAAATCAACGTAACCCGCTGCAATATTGGTGGCAGTTAGATCAATTTGCGCGGGCGCCCCTACAGAATTGATTCGCGCAAACGGATAGACGTTCGCTGACACTGAGAGCGAAGCTCGTACCGCATTGGTAAGTGCCAACATCAATGTTTCCGGTGAGGCCGCACCGATTCCCGCTAAAGCAACTACGGCACCAGCGCCAAGCAGTTTGACGGGCTTGCGCAAGAAACGGTGGTGGAACACCGCTGGGCGCTGTTCGCCGTCACTCTCGCCTTGCGATTCTTTTGCGGTGCTGACCATTGGGCAGACCTCCTGTGAATCTTTCGGAAAACCGCGCGCCGTCAGGCGAGGGGTTTAACGAACGCCCGCAATCACCGTTGCCACCGCTGCCGTCAACTTCTTCGCATACGGCACATGAAGAAACTCGTTCGGTCCATGCGCGTTGGACTTCGGCCCCAACACACCGGTCACCAACATTTGCGCGTGCGGAAACTTGGCACCGAGCATACCCATGAATGGAATCGTTCCGCCCTCGCCCATGTAGGCCGCAGGTTGGCCGTAGAACGTTTGCGATGCGCTATCGAGCAGCTGGGATAGCCATGGCGCAGTGGCTGGCGCGTTCCAACCGGTTGCCGAGTGGTCGTATGTAAACGACACGTTTGCTGAGTAAGGCGGATTGGTTTCCAGCGTTTGCTTCAACGTTGCGGCGGCTTTGTGACCGTCGACAGGCGGTGGCAAACGCAATGAGAGCTTTAGCGAGGTATACGGTCGCTGCACGTTGCCCGCGGCTGCAGTGGGCGGCAGACCATCCGCACCGGTCACGGCAAGTGCGGCGCGCCACGTGCGGTTCAGAATCAACTCGACGGGGTCTTTGGTCGCGGGCTGCACAAAGTTGAATTTGCCATCGTCACCACAGCAGCTGTCCCAAGGGAAGCGCTTCCACATCGCTTCGCCCATGATCGCAGCGGCGGCTTTGGCTTGCTCAATGCGCTCGGTGGGAATCTCAGCCTTAAACGCGTCTGACTTCACCACGCCCGTACCGGAATCATCGATGCGATCGAGCAACTGGCGCGCAACGCGGAATGAGGAGGGCACCACACCACCTGCGTCGCCTGAATGCACGCCCTCAGTCAGCATGCTGACTTTGAGTGTGCCGTTCACCAGACCGCGCAACGACGTAGTGACCCAAACGCGTTCGTAATCGCCTGCGCCCGAGTCAAGCGCGATGACCAATTGCACATCGCCTAGGCGCGGTGCTAGCCCATCAAGGTAAGCAGGCAAATCGTACGAGCCGCTCTCTTCGCAAGTTTCGATGAGCCCCACGCAGCGTGGCCGCGCCACACCTTGCGCATCGAGCGCCATGATGGCCGCGAGGGACGCATAAACCGCATAACCATCGTCCGCACCACCACGACCGTAAAGCTTTCCGTCTTCATAGAGCGGCGTCCACGGCCCGCTATCACTGCGCCAACCGACCATCTCGGGTTGTTTGTCGAGGTGGCCGTAGAGCATGACAGTCTTGTCATTACTCAAGCCACCCGTGGCAGGAATATCAAAGAACAACACCGGCGTGCGATCACCGATGCGCACGATCTCGACCGTTGCACCCGGCACGTTTTGCGCGGCGACCCAGCGGCGCGCATCTTCGATCGCCTTGTCCAAAAATCCGTGCTTGGCCCAGTCGGTGTCAAAGCTTGGCGACTTGGCGGGGATGCGAATGTACTCGGTCAGCGCGGGCACGAGGTCGCGATCCCACTTGTCGTTGATATGGGCTTGGAGTTTTGCGGTGTCGATATTCAAGCTAGGGATGGCATCGCGTGCGGTCATGGTGCGCTCTCTCTGAAGTACAAGCGCACAAGTTTACGCGTTTGTCCCAAATGCCGGTTTGCCGTTCCGCTCGTTGCGTGCCGAGCGTAAACTTGGCCTGACCCGTCAATAAGAACCAAGGCACAGGAGAGGAAAAATGCTTAGCTCAAGAAACAAGCTCACGCGCTACGCTGCTGCGGGGATGATGATGGCACTCGCCAGCGTCGCTCACGCGCAGACGAGCGCTCTGCAATGCGCGCGGCTCGTCGATGTAAAGACACTCGCAGTGCTTCCCGAGCGCACGATTGTGGTTGAGGGCAAGCGCATCGCCCGCATTGAAAGCGGCTACACGGCGCCTCAAGGCGCTGCAGTGGTCGATCTGAAGCAACACACTTGCATGCCAGGCTTGATTGACCTGCACGTCCATCTCGGCTCGGAGCTATCGCCAACTTCAACAGTCGAGAGCATGGGCTTCAACCCACCCGACTACGCAATCCGCGCGGTGGCGAACGCTGAAAAGACCCTGATGGCCGGCTTCACTAGCATTCGCGAGCTTGGTGCCGCACCGGGCGTGAGTGTCGCTGTGCGTGATGGCATCAATCGCGGCATCGTAAAGGGACCTCGCATCCAAGCAGCTGGCGGTGTTGGCAGTACGGGTGGCCATGGCGATCCTGCAAACGGCTTGCGCGCCGAACTCGCGGCCACCCCGTCACTTGAACGAAACATCGGCAACGGCCCAGCCGAGGTGACCAAACTCGTGCGCCAGCGCTACCGTGATCGCTTCGACCTTATCAAGATTGCCACCACCGGTGGCGTGCTGTCCCTCGCACGCAGTGGCGACGCCCCCCTTCTTTCCGACGAGGAGCTTGCCGCCATCGTCAAGACCGCGCGCGACTACGGCATGCCAGTGACCGCACACGCACACGGGGCGGAGGGTATGAAGCGCGCGATTCGTGCGGGTGTCCAGACTATCGAGCACGGCACGTATCTCGATGAGGAGGGCATGAGGCTCATGAAGGAAAAAGGCACGTGGCTGGTGCCGACGATTTCAGCGGGTAGATATGTTGCCGAGCGTGCCAAACAGGCGGGGTTTTTTCAGGAGATCGTACGCGTCAAAGCAGCAACCATTGGCCCTGAAATTCAAGGGATGTTTGCACGCGCCTACAAAGCCGGCGTGAAGATTGCGTTCGGGACTGACCAAGGTGTTGCGCCCCACGGCGACAACGCCAAAGAGTTTCAGTACATGGTGGAAGCGGGCATGCCTCCACTAGAGGCCATTCGCGCAGCAACACTGAACGGCGCGACCGTGATGGGCTTGGAAAAGGACCTTGGCACGATCGAGTCGGGCAAACTTGCCGACATCGTTGCCGTCAGCGGTGACCCGGTTAAGGACATCACCAACATGATGAAGATGGCGATGGTGATGAAAGACGGCGTGGTTTACAAGCGGCCGTAGTGGCGTTGTGACCCGTTGCCCTACACCCATGGGCAGCGAGAAGGAACCAAAGAGCGAACTCGCTGTATGCGCAAGGAATCAAGGTCGAGAAATCGACTCCCTCTCCTCGCTCGCGGGGAGAGGGTTGGGGTGAGGGGTAAATGCGCTTGCGGAGCAAGCAAATGAGCACGCAAAAGCAGCCGAGCACAGCGTTTGCACGCAAGCTGCGGAAGAACCAAACCGAGGCAGAGCGACGGCTTTGGCATTTCCTACGTAACCGACAATTGGCTGGATTTAAGTTTCGACGCCAGCACTCGGTGGCACCCTACACCGTTGATTTCATTTGTCTTGACGGACAACTCGTTGTCGAACTCGATGGCGGACAACATAGTGACCAAAGCAAATATGATCTTGCGAGGACCAAGCACCTAGAGACACTTGGCTTGCGCGTGTTGCGCTTTTGGGATGATGATGCGCTGCTTCGAACGGAAGCTGTCCTAGAAGAAATATTGCGCGAACTGAAAAAGGCTTAGCCCCTCACCCTAGCCCTCTCCCCCAAGGGGCGAGGGAATGAGTCGCCAAGGATTCAAGCTGCTTCGCAACGCTGTAATTCAAGCCTACTCTGCACAAACTCAGTTCGCAAAGCGCAAGTCATTTC
>JAJTHU010000001.1 GCA_021300055.1 Nitrosomonadaceae bacterium
ATCGAGCGCCGCGCCGCCTAAGCGTTGGTTCTTCAGTGCAGCAGCCAGCGCGGCTTCATCAACGATGCTACCGCGCGCCGTATTGATCAGTACCGCATCGGGCTTCATCGTGCTGAGGCGCGTAGCGCTAATTAAATTGCGTGTCGCGTCAACGAGGGGCACGTGCAGACTCACGACGTCGCTGGTCGCAAGTAACGTATCGAGATCAACACGTGTCGTTTGCTGGGCGGACCAAACAGCGGCATCTGCCGCGATCATCGGGTCATAAGCAATCGTGCGCATGCCAAGGCCGCGCGCGAGTTGTCCCGTGAGTTGGCCAATGCCGCCAAAGCCGACGATGCCGAGCGTTTTACCCGCCGTTTCTCTGCCATTAGATAGCGTTCCGCGCGGCCACTTACCGGACGCAACGGCAGCGGTCGATTGATACGCGCCACGCAAAAGCATCATCGCCGTGCAAATGACGTACTCCGCCACCGCAAGCGCGTTCGCGCCCGTTGCAGGAATCACCTCGATGGCGCGCGCTTTGCAAGCCTCGACATCAATGTTGTCGAGGCCAACGCCAAGTCGACCGACGACCTTGAGCTTTGGCGCAGCTGCGAGTACTTCGGCGTTCACTTGCGTCCGGTTACGCACGATCAGCGCGTCGCAATCCGCAACCGCCGCCAGCATTTCCGCACGGCGATCGACAAGGTTAGCATCGTAGATCGTGTCGAACTTCGACTTGAGCGCCTCGACTGCCGGCACGTCCATAAACTCGGTAATGATGATTTTCATGTGCTGGGCCGCAGAAATGGATTGCACGGCCAACCCCTCGTGCGCTGGGGCGGCCGCTTACGCAGGATTACGCGCTTTCGTAGAGTCGGGTCAGCACAAACTCGCGATGCCCCAGCGCCTCTGCTGCGGTCAAGCGACCATTCGCTGTGCGGAGCATCATCTCGAGCAACTTGTCGCCGACTTGATCAAGAACCATTTCACGCTGCAGCAAACCGCTGGAATCCACGTCGATATGCTCTGACATCGTCCGTACAGTGCGAGGGTTTGCGCAGATCTTGATCACGGGGAGGATGGGGTTGCCGATCACGTTTCCTTGACCCGTGGGGAAGAAATGCACCGCGAATCCAGACGCGGCACAAAGCGTGACCATCTCCGCAGCCGCTGATGACGAATCCATAAACCAGAGGCCCGGCCCGGTCGGAATCTCAGCTTTGTCGAGCACACCATCGATCATGCACTTCTTGCCGATCTTTTGGATGTTGCCCATCGCTTTTTCTTCGATGGTGGTCAGACCGCCAGCAATGTTGCCCTTCGTCGGTTGTGACTCAGAGAGATCATCCGTCTTGTGGCGATTGATCATGTCTTGATAGCGGTTGAACATCCCCATGAATTCTTCCGCCACCTTTGGCGTGCGGCAGCGCTCGATCAGCACCTTCTCACCACCGGTGATTTCGCTGGTCTCTCCGAACACGAGGGTCGAGCCAACGTCGTATAGCTTGTCGAAGGCATTGCCCACCGTCGGATTGGCACCACAGCCGGATGTTGTGTCCGACTCTCCGCACTTCGTCGATACCCAGAGCTCGCTGATGTTGCACTCGACGCGGTGAAGCTCCGAGGCATCCTGCAGAAATGCGCGCGCAGCTTTGGAGGCTCGCATGATGGTCTCGTGATCGCCGTGGCCCTCGATGCCGAAGCCGACGACGGGCTTGCCCGACGCCGCAATGCCGTCAACGACACGCTTGGTCCAGCCGTCTTCGATACCAATCACCACGACGGCAGCAACGTTTGGGTTGCATCCGGTGCCAATCAGCGTCCTGAAGTGCAGCGCTAGGTCGGCACCAAACTGCAGGCGTCCATAAGGGTGGGGAATCGCGAGCGTGCCCTTGATGTTGTTAGCAACGGCTTCGGCCGCTGCGTTGGACAGATCGTCTACCGGCAAGATGATGACGTGGTTACGAACACCCACTCGGCCGTTCTGCCGACGATAGCCCCAAAATTTGGTGGATTTGGAAATGACTGACATGGAATTTCCTTCAAGAAAGGGTTTGCGCCGGTAAGCTGATGCCGTCGCTCAAATAATCTGTGCTCGCCCCATGGTCACTGGCCGATGCGAGCCGCGTTACGTACATTGCATTCGCTCAACGTTTCCTGCCTCAAGACCGGTTGCCGGGCAGGTTGCGCGCAGTGACAAACGACTACCAGCGCTTGGTCTTAATGTTGTGTACGTGCGCGTGTTCGCCCGCCTTAATCGGCGCGACAACTTTGCCAATGTCGGTACCGTACTTAAACACCGTATCGCCTACGGCCATATCCTTCAGCGCAATCTTGTGGCCAATGGGAATGTCTTGTAGCGCGCGGATCGAGATTTGCTTGTCGTCATCCATGATCCAGGCGGTCAGGTCTGCGCCCGCCTTGATACCCTCCACGACAGCGACTGCCACCGTGTCCTTCGCCTCATGCAACACAAAATGAATCATCAGGTGCTCCGTTCTTGGTTCGAAAGTCCAGCCGATGCCGCCAACACGCCGATCCGAATGATAGCCAAAGGATGCGGTCAGCACTAAGGCAATAACGCGGCTAAGTCTAAGCCGACCGGCTGATAGAGTCAATTAGGTCATCTATATGAGTTGTAGCATTGACCCGTATTGGTTATGATGAACAAATGCCTGCCGCCACCACCAAGATCGCGCGCAACATCCCGCCCAAGAAACGCAGCCGCGCCGTCGGCGCCGCCGAAGCCGCTGGCACCCATCCGCAGCTGCTCGCGGGGGCACCGCTTGACGTCCCGCTTTACAAAGAAGTGAAGCGCCTCATGATTGAGGCAATTTCTGGCGGTGAATGGGTCACGGGCAAAGCGATACCGGCAGAGTGGGCACTCGCAGAGCGGTTTCAGGTCGCGGTCGGGACGATTCGCAAAGCTGTTGACGAACTCGTCGCAGAAAACATCCTCGTTCGACAACAAGGGCGCGGCACATTTATCGCCGCGCACAATCGCGAGCGCTTGATGTTCCATTTTTTTCACATCGCACGCCGCGATGGGCTCAAGGAGCAGCCGACGGTCAAGCTGCTCGGCTTCCGCGCGGCGCGCGCCGATGCTGAAGAGGCCAGTCGCCTCAATCTGGCGGTTGGCGATCCCGTGTTCCGCGTTCGAAACGTACTCTCTCTAGCGGGGCGGCCGATCATCATCGACAGCATTACCATTCCACAAGCGCTATTCCGTGGGCTAACGCTGGCAAAGTTTCGCGACCGTCCCAATACGATCTACCACCTTTATCAAACGGCCTTCGCGATCACGGTCGTGCGTACCGCCGAGCGGCTTCGCGCCACGCTCGCTGACGCCGAGACGGCTGACTTACTGCGCATCAAGACTGGCGCACCCGTGTTGGAAATTCGCCGCGTGGCGCTGACATTCGACAACGCGCCCGTTGAATACCGCTGTTCGCTGGTCAACACCACCGACTACGAATACTTCAGCGACCTCTCGAAGAGCAGCTAGCTTAGGATCCTCAGCCCGCGACAGATACCTGCGCGAGGCCAGCGTCAACAATGATGTTTTGACCGGTGATGCCGTCGCTATCGTCGGCGCCGAGAAAGAGTGCCGTGCGCGCGACGTGTGAAGCGTCGAGTCGATACTTTAAGCATTGGAAATCAAGAAATTTGCGATCCTCTTCTGGATCGCGCCACAGCGCGCGCTGCCGTGGCGTGACGATCGCCCCCGGCACAAGTGCATTCACTCGAATATTCTTTTCGCCAAGTTCGCGCGCAAGCGTACGCGAGATGCCCGATATCGCCGCTTTCGACGCCGTGTAGCCAACGAGGTTAGGTCGTCCACGCATCCAAGACACGGATCCCAAATTGATGATCGAGCCACCACCTGCAGCAGCCATGCCGGGCGCAACCGCTTGAATCGCGAATACGTGGTGTTTGAGATTGACGGCGAGGCATTCGTCCCAATACTCAGGTGTGAGTTCTTGCAGCGAGTGACGCTGATCGTTGCCGGCGTTATTGATCAATACGCGAATCGCACCGAGTTGCGATTCAAGCGCGCGCAATTGCGCTTGATAGTGGGAGGTATCGCGCACGTCGCAACGGAACCACGTGGGCCGCGCCAAGCCGGCGCCTGCGAGTTGCGCACAAAGCGCTTCACTTGCGCTTTCATCCAGATCACAAAACGCGACGCGTGCGCCCTGCGCAGCGAAATGCGCGACAAGGCTCGCACCAATTCCGGATCCGCCGCCCGAGATGAACACCACGCGCTCGCGCAGGCTCGGAAAACGCGCGCCCTCAGGACGCACTGGTAGAGGCGGTGACAGATCAGACATGCGCGTAACCCCAATCAGTATTCAGCATTGGCACTAGTCAACGTAAAACGGCTCAGGTCGTCCGCCAGTATGGCGCGCTGAAATCGAAACAGCAAAGAGGCCGCCCGCCAACGGTGTTGCGCCAAGCTCGGTCGCGCTGGCACCTTCGCGCGCCGAGGTGACGTAGAGCGTTTTGTAGTCGCTTCCACCAAATGCGACCATGGTGGTGCGACGCACGGGGAACTTGATGGTCTCGACGAGCTCGCCCTGTGGCGAGTAGCAGACCACTTGCCCACCTTCATACTGCGCGCTCCAATAGTTACCCGCTGCATCGATCGTCGCACCGTCTGGTCGGCCTGCGTAGTCGGCTGCCTCGCGATTTGCCTGGCGCGTGATGAACACTTGGCGAGATGAGGGATCTGCGATACCCGCGTGCCATCTGAAACGGTACACCACATGATTGGGTGTGTCCGCTTGGTAAACAACGGCACTCGCTTCGTCAAAGGCCAGACCATTGCTCACCTTCACGCCGCAATTTTGCTGCGGCCCCCAAGCTTCGCGAACTTGCCCACGCTCGAGCACGTACATCGCTGCGCGCTCAGCGGTGCGCGGCTCAAACATTGCGCCCGCCCAGAACCGCCCTTGCACATCGACTTTGCCGTCGTTGAACCGCATCGACGCTGGATCGTACGGCGCAGGCGCAAGCTTCCGAAGCTTGCCGTCCTCTGTATCGAGGCGATAAAAGCCATCGCGACAGGCGACGACGAGTCCGGGTTGCGCGAGTCCGATGCACCCGGGTTCAGTCGGCATGTCCCAAGTGCGCGTTTCACGCGAATCTGGATTGAATCGATGCACGTGCTTACCCGCAATGTCGACCCAATAAAGCACTTGCTCGTCGGGGTGCCAAAGCGGGCACTCACCCAACTGCGCTTGGGCATCAAGCACGAGGCCTACTTCCAATGAGCTGCTCATGCGTGCGCAACAACGATCGTCATGCTCACTTCAATGCTGTCGCCGCGTCCGAGTTCACGCATGCCCGTATCTGGCACGCCGTTTGCGGCAAGCGCGAACGCGTTATTGATGTTGGAAACGGGCTCAAGCGCGATGAAGTTGCGACCATCGCGCGGCGCGAAGCAGACGATATTGCTGCAAGCCGCGCTTGCGGTAAGCGTCGCGGTGTGGGTCGTGTCACGTAGCGTGGCTTTACGCGACCAACCTGTGAAGCAGTGGTCGACTTTCCAATCGATCACGCGACGCGCAGCAGAAAAATCCGCCCATGCAGGCACCGCCACCAATTTTGTCGGTAACTTGTCCTCTCCCATTTCCCACATGCCTCGCCACTCAGTTTGCAGAGTCGTTTCAGGCGTGATGGGAAAGAAGGGGTGAAACCCAAGACCCACAGGCATGGGAGCGTCATCGAGATTTGTGGCGCGCAAAGTGGCAACGAGCGAATCGCCACTCAACTCAAGACGCTGCTCTACCTCAAACGCAAAGGGCCAGTCTTGGTCACGCGCATGACTGAGGCCCAACCTAAGGCGCCGCGCAGATTGCTCTAGCACACGCCAGGGGCGTTGCCAACCCACGCCGTGGATCGCGTGTGGCTCGTTTGGAAAGTTGGGGCGCAGTGGATAGCTCTTCCCCCGAAAAGCAAAACGCGCGTTGCCGATCCGGTTCGAATACGGCACTAGCGGATAACTCGCCATCAAGCGTACGTTTGCCGACTCGATGGCCAAGTCAGGTGCATCGCGCAACACCGGAAGTCCCCGCCAACGCATGCTTGCCATTGCGCCGCCAATCGTCGGGACGACCTCGACGATCAGATCACCTTCGGCTAAGCGGATGCGTGGGGAAGCAGTTGTCATTGTCGATCAATCCGGCGACAACGCGCCGCCTCGATACCGCGCAGGTTGCCGGTGGCATCGAGCGAAACTGAGCTTCCCATCACACACGGCGCGTGCTTCGGCTGTCCAAACAGCCACGCCTCTTCAATGGGCGCCTGCAGATCGATTTCGCCCGTGTGTTGAACCACGCGACCGAGACACAGCACGTGCCCCTCGCGTCCGAACAATGCAAATTCGTTCAGCGCACGCC
>JAJTHU010000107.1 GCA_021300055.1 Nitrosomonadaceae bacterium
ATCGACCAGATCGTCAGCACTGCGGCGACCCAGATCAGCACCTCGCCCACCCGCTGGCAATCGATCACGCCGAACAGCGTGCCATTGAACAACAAAAATGGGATGGCAACCAGCTGGGCTACGGTCTTGAACTTGCCGATGAACGAAACGGCGACGCTCTTGGACTGCCCGAGTTGCGCCATCCACTCGCGCAGCGCGGAGATGGTGATTTCGCGGCCGATGATGATCAGTGCGACCAGCGCATCGGTGCGCTGCAATTCGACCAGCACGATCAGGGCCGCAGCGACCATGAGCTTGTCTGCTACTGGGTCAAGGAACGCGCCGAATGCTGAGGTTTGGTTGAGCTTGCGCGCGAGGTAGCCATCGAACCAATCGGTGATCGCAGCGGCAACGAAGATCACCGTCGCGGCGACGTTAGCCTGATACTGCGTACCCCAATCCCATTGCGGGAAGTAAAGCACTGCTACGAAGAGCGGGATCGCCGCGATGCGAAGCCAAGTTAGCAGATTAGGAATATTGGGCTGCATAGGCAGATTATGGCGTAGCTCTAATGAAGCTCGTTATATATCTGCTCGGCCAATTCGCGCGAAATACCGTCCACTCGAGTCAAGTCGTCGATGGTCGCGTTCATCACCCCCTGGAGGCCGCCAAACTGCTGAATGAGCGCCTTGCGACGTTTTGGTCCCACGCCCTTAACATCCTCAAGCCGCGAGGTCTTGCGCGCCTTGCCACGCCGTGACCGATGGCCAGTGATCGCAAACCGATGCGCCTCATCACGAATCTGCTGCACTAGGTGAAACCCCGGGGTATCTTTGGGGAGATTGAGTTCTTCACGTGGTCGCTGGCCATGCATGCCGAAGATCAGCGTTTCGAGCCCAGGCTTGCGGTCCTCGCCCTTTGCCACACCGATGAGCATGATGTCCGCGAGACCGAGTTCGCTCATGACCTCCTCAGCAACACCAAGCTGCCCCTTGCCGCCATCGATAAGCACAAGATCGGGACGCGCGACCGGCGCGTCATCTTCATTTTGCTCAGCGAGTTTTTTGTAGCGCTTATGTAGCGCTTCGCGCATCGCCGCATAGTCGTCCCCCGGAGTGATGCCGGTGATGTTGTACGTCCGATACTGCCCAGACTGCATCGCCCCGCCGTCAAAAACAACGCACGATGCCACCGTCGCTTCGCCCATGGTGTGGGAGATATCAAAACACTCGATGCGCTCGATACCTTCCATGCCCAACACTTCGTTGAGGGAACGTAGTTTCGCCTCTTGCGATGCGCGATCTGCCAAGCGGCGCGCAATCGCGAAGTGGGCGTTCTTGGCGGCCATGGTTAACCACTGCTTGGCCTCACCGAGCGGCCTTGTCACGAGCCGCACCTGCTTACCGGCTTGGCCTGACAGGAACGCTTGCCACTCTTCGACGGTGGAGGCATCGAAAGACGACTCGATGATCACGGAGGCAGGCGGTGCCTGACCGGCGTAATGCTGCGTGATGAAGCCATCCAGCATCGAAGTTTTATCGGGGTCGTGTACATTGGCTGGGAAAAACGGCTTGTCGCCAAGGTGGCGCCCGCCGCGCACCATCGCTAGGTTGACGCACCACGTGCCGCTCGATTCCAGCACAGCAATGATGTCGGCATCGCGCTCCGCACTGGTCTCGACAAACTGTTTCGTCAACACTTGCTGCAGAACACGGACTTGATCCCGATAACGCGCCGCGAGTTCATATTGCATTTGCTCTGCTGCTGCTTCCATCTTTTGTGTAATGTCAGCGACGACGGCGTTCTCTTTGCCATCCAAGAACATCGTGGCGTTGGTGATGTCGCGAATGTAGTCCGCACGGGAAATCATGCCCACGCAGGGCGCCGAGCATCGGCCAATCTGGTGCTGCAAGCATGGCCGCGAGCGATGCGCGAACACGCTGTCGTCACAGGTGCGTAGCTTGAATACTTTTTGAAGGTGGTTGATGGTGTCTCGCACCGCCCATGAGGAGGGAAAAGGCCCGAAGTAGCGGTTTGGCTTGATCTGACTGCCGCGGTAAAACCGAATTTGCGGGTACTCACGCGCGGTCAGCATGATGTACGGATAACTCTTGTCGTCGCGGAAGAGGACGTTATAGCGAGGGCTCAGCGACTTGATGAGGTTGTTCTCAAGGATGAGCGCCTCAGCCTCGGTGCCCACCACGGTCGTATCGATACCAGCAATCTGCGCGACCATGATCGCCGTGCGCGGACTGCTGTGCTCGCGCACAAAGTATGAGGACACGCGCTTTTTCAGATCGCGCGCCTTGCCAACGTAAATCACCTCCCCGGCCGCATTCCTCATGCGGTACACGCCTGGCAGGTTGGGCAGCTCTGCCAAGATTGGCTTAGGATCGAACGCAGCGGGAGACTGGTTCGACGCGGTTGAGGAATCAGGCGAGGCAGTCATCGATCATGAAATCGCATCAACATGCGAGCGAATCGCAGCGAACACATCGCGGAAGGATTCTTCAGTAAGCCGCCGCGTATTGGTGTTGTAACGCGAGCAGTGGTAGCTATCGAACAAGACGTGCCCGCTTGGCAACTCGTGGCGCGCAGCATGCGCGAACTTTGCCGAATTACGCTTTGCGCCGACCGCTCGTAGCACGGCGTCGTGCGCGATGGCACCCAGCGCGAGGATGGTCGTGCCGTGCCCTCTCGGTAGCGCCGCAATCTCCTGCGCGAGGTGATGATTGCAGGTGCTGATCTCGTCGGGCGTGGGCTTGTTCTGCGGTGGCAGACATTTAACAGCGTTGGAGATCACGCAGTCGATCAACTTGAGTTTGGGGTCCAGCTGCCCTTCTGCATCGACTGTTTGCGCTTGGTTGGCAAAGCCAAATGCGTGCAGCGTTCGATACAACAGCTCGCCGGCGTAGTCGCCCGTGAACGGACGGCCCGTGCGGTTCGCGCCGTGCATCCCGGGTGCCAGCCCAACGACAAATAAGCGCGGCTTGGCGACGCCGAATGGCGGCACAGGCTTGCAGAAGTAAGTGGGGTAGAGGCTTCGCGTCTCGTCTAGAAAATCGGCGAGTCGCTTGCAATCGCGACAATCGGTGCTAAAGGCCTGGCGCGCAGCGTTGGCTTTGGTCGTCATGACGGCATTTTGTGCCATGTTGACACCCACCGCACAAAACAAAAAAGGCACGGAGACCGTGCCTTTTTGGGTACGACGGATGCGTGCGTGGTTAGACGCGACGGCGATACTCGTTGGTGCGGGTGTCGATTTCGATCTTGTCACCGGATTCGCAGAAAAGCGGCACCAACACTTCGTGGTTGGTCGGCTTGATGCGAGCTGGCTTCATGACCTTGCCGGACGTGTCGCCACGGACAGCAGGTTCGGTTTCGATTTCACGCACAACCGAGGTGGGCAACTCAACAGAAATAGCGCGGCCTTCGTAAAACACGACCTCAGCGGACAGACCTTCATCGAGGTAGTTGAGTGCGTCGCCCATGTTCTCGGACTCGACTTCGTACTGGTTGTACTCCGAATCCATGAACACGTACATCGGATCGGAGAAGTACGAGTAGGTGCATTCCTTCTTCTCAAGCATGATGACTTCAAACTTGTCGTCGGCCTTGAACACCGTTTCGGTGCCCGAGTTCGAGAGCAGGTTTTTGAGCTTCATCTTGACCACGGCGGAGTTGCGGCCAGACTTGTTGTACTCAGCTTTGAGGACAACCATGGGGTCTTTGCCGATCATAACGACGTTGCCGGCGCGGAGTTCTTGTGCGATTTTCATGGGGATACCTTGGGAACGAAGACGTCGCAGCCAGCGAAACGCGCTAACGGGAGCCCATGCCGGGCACCGTCGAAACGGTCAGTTGTGGCGATGCTGGGGTGCGGATAGTTACTGCAAAGCCTTAAATTTTAAGGGTTTTTGCGTTCGCTTTCAAGCCAAGCAACCAGCCGCGTGGCGAGGTCGTTTCGCGCCATCAAGTCTCGAGCCCAGCATCCGGCGTGGACCTCCAGTTCAGGCCAAACCGCTTCAAGCGCGGCGAGCATCGGCAAGAACGCTGTTGCAGAGGGATCGCGGGCGCTATCGCTCAGCGCTTCCCAGAGCGTGCGCAGCGCCGCCGCCGCTGCGCTACTCAGGCCAACGCAGTAGCGCGCAAGGAACGCGTTGAGCTTCACAAGGTGGGCATCGTCCGCTTGGGGATAGATCTGCCACACAAACGGTCGCCCGGCCCATTGGGCGCGCACGAACGAGTCTTCGCCGCGCACCACCAAGAAGTCGGCGTCGTGCAGCACCTCGTCAAACGCGGGCTGCGGCACGAATGCCCGCTCGCGCAACTTGTCGGGATATCGCTTTGCCAGTTGTGCCGCCGCGGGTAAGGAACCCGCCGCAACGTCCACGTGGTGAAAGCGCGGCGATTGTAGAAGCGCCTCGACCAGCGCATCAGTGCGGAACGTCGGATAACCGAATACGTACGCGCGAATTTGCCCCGCTGCGTTGGTCTGCGGCCAAGTCGCTTGCGGAGGCGTGACGTGCCGCTCGCGCAACAGCCCGCCTGAGGTAGGCGTAAATCCTGGGAAAAAGAAGTGCTTGGTCAGCCCAAACTTGGGATGCGGCGACGGCAACAAGTGGTGCGAGTCAATCCAAGGCTCGGCGCTGAGGTATTCGAGGTTGATCCAAGCTGGCGCGCGCTTGCGTTGCGCAATGTCTGCCATCGCGGACACGTACCAATCGGGCAGCTCACAAGCGAACGCCTCAATAACGAGATCAATCTCAGGATCAAAGTCCTTAATTGACGCGCTTTTCCAAGCAAAAATTTCTGTAAAGCCCCACCGTTGCTGGGGTTTGTCAACTTGGATTTCCGGCGCAATGCGCGCAAAACTCGCCAAGTCGTCAACAAACAAGCGTACGTGCCAGCCGTGCTCGGCACCGAGTTGACGAGCGAGACGCCAGCAAACACCAATGTCGCCGTAGTTGTCGACAACGCGGCAGAAGATGTCGCAACGGCGCGTCACGCCCCGGGGTTGCCTGCGCTGCCTGCCTCAACGCTGGCGGCATCGACCACTGCCTTGGCCGCAAGGTAATCGAGATCGGTGAGCGATGCCGGCTTGCGCGCGTGCATACGCATCAAGTGCGCTGAGCGTTCAGCATCTGGGCGAATACCTTCGGCGGTCAGGCCCTCAAGCAATCGGTCGCAACGCGCTTGGTCGTTGCACAGCAACACCATATCGCATCCGGCGTTAAGTGCTGCCATGCCGCGAGCGGTATCACCGCCAACGACAGAAGCACCTTCCATGGTCAGGTCATC
>JAJTHU010000228.1 GCA_021300055.1 Nitrosomonadaceae bacterium
AAACGTTGCCGCTGATTGACCGCGTCGAGATCTATCCGATTGAAGAAGAACAGCCTCGCTACCTCGCGTTCGTGGGGCGCGAGCACGACTACTTGGAAGAAGTGCCGTTTAGCTACATTCCCCAGCTCATGCCTAATGGTGAACCGGTGCCGAGTCTGCGCGATCGCGGGGTGCGTGTTTTCCCCGATTTACAGCCGGAAATCGTGTGGGATGGCTTCAATATGGAAGACCCAGTGATCGGCGGGTACACTCCAGAGCGCATCGCGTTACGCCGCGCCATGATCCTCGGTCACGATCGTGCGCAAGAGATCGCCATTGTTCGACGCGGACAAGCCATACCAATGCAAGGGCTCATGGGGCCTGGTGTGGTCGGGTACGACGCCTCGATGCGCTTGGCTGAGATGGAATACAACCCGGCGCGCGCCAAATCGCTGCTGGATTTGTATGGGTACATCGACCGCGATGGTGATGGCTACCGTGAGCAACCAAATGGTAAGCCGCTCGTCGTGACCTACATCTACCGTAGCTTCGAGCAAGAAGCGCGACAGTCGGCCGAATTGTGGGTGAAGTGTATGGCGGCAATCGGCATCCGCATGGAGACGAAATCGATGCAGTTTGTCGATCTGCTCAAAGAGCGCAAAGAGGGCAAGTATCAGATGTCTGGTTTTGCGTGGATCGCAGACTATCCTGACGCGCAAAATTTTGTGCAGCTTTTGTACGGGCCCAATACCGGCATTTCAAACGACTCACGCTTCAAGCTCCCCGAATTCGACAAGCTTTATTCGCGCGCCCTGCAACTGCCAGATAGCCCTGAGCGTAACCGTCTCTACCGCGAGATGAGTCGGCTCGCTGCCGTTTATGCGCCGTGGCGCTTCCTGCTGCATCGACAGTTTGTGCACGTCATCAACCCTTGGATAAAGGGCTACAAGAAGCACCCAATCCTCTACACAAGTTTTCGCTACTTGGATATCGATGTTGCGCAACAACGGCAAGTTATGCAGTGATGTCGCCGAGCAGACGCGTGTCATCGGCACTTTGAGCAACAGGTTTGTATTTCACAAGTAACACCGAGTAACCCCAACAATTAAATCAGGCAGTATCGATTGGAAGGAAGGGCTTATGGGAGCCTATGTAATTCGACGAATTGGACAGATGGTGCCGACGCTCGCGGGCGTTATGTTGCTCATCTTCGTGCTGTTCAACACGGTTGGTGGCGACCCGGCATTAGTATTGGCCGGCAAGATCACCAACAAAGAACAGATCGAAAACATCCGCAAACAATTGGGTGTCGACCAGCCGTATCACGTGCAGCTCGGCTACTTCGCGTTTGAAGTTGCAACCGGCTTTACGTGTACGTGGCGTTCGTTCACGGCCAAGCCTGAGGCACCCAAGTCTGACGGCAAGGCAGAGGCTAAAGCCGACCCCAAAGTGGATGCGAAGGCAGATCCGAAGGCCGCCGCAAAGCAGGCCCAACCTAGTGGTTGCCAAGCGGTGCGCTCGTGGGCAACCAATGAAGAAGTGCCAATGATCTTGGCGACTCGCATCGGCCCGACGCTGACCATCATGATTCCGGTGCTCGTGCTCGAAACCATCCTCGCGGTGCTGCTAGCGATTGGCGTAGCCTACCTGCGCGGCACGCTGACTGACCGTATGATCATGGCTATCTGCACGGTGGCGATGTCGATTTCGTTCTTGGTGTACATCATCGTCGCGCAGTACTACTTTGGCTTTAAGTGGGGTATGTTCCCGGTGCAAGGGTGGAGCGATAGCTTCATCAAGAACCTCCTGACCTATGCGCCGCTGCCCATCATGTTGGCGATTTTTGTCGGCCTCGCACCGGCGCTGCGTTTGTATCGCAGCTTCTTCCTCGACGAAATCAATAACGACTACGTGCGCACCGCGCGCGCCAAGGGCCTGTCCGAAAACAAGGTCATGCTCAAGCACGTGATGCGTAACGCGATGATCCCCATCATCACCAACGTCGGTATCGCCTTGCCTTCAGTATTCGTCGGCTCGTTCCTGTTGGAAACCTTCTTCTCGATTCCCGGCTTGGGCCGCGAGATTTTGGTTGCGGTGAACCGCTCAGACTTCCCAGTGATCAAGGCCGCAACGATCTACCTCGCCATCTTGACGATGGTGATCAACCTCGCCGTAGACGTGCTCTACAAGGCAATTGACCCGCGGGTGCAGTTCAAATGATTACGTCTATCTCGATTCGTTTTTGCCCAGCCCTCGACCCGCTGTCGCTTTCGGAGGTCCTAAGATGAGTGCCGTTATGCCAACCACTAGCGCCGCACCACTCCATCAACTATCGCCAGGGCTGTGGACCCTAGCGTGGCGCCGTCTCCGAAAAGACCGTGTAGGCATGGTCTCGTTGGTCATCGTTGGGTTCTTCTTGCTGCTAATCCTCGGTTCTTATACAGGCTTGGTCGCGAAGGATTGGTCGAAAGAGGTAGGTGTTTCCTACGCCAACCCTACGTTCATGGCGGGTGCTGAGAATCTGGAAGCCAAGCAAGCGGGCGCCAAGCAGACCAAAAGCGAGGTGCCCTACGTCGACCTATCGGATATCGACCCGCTCGCGCCCAAGTATGAGGAATGGGCAAAGCGCACCGCCGAAATCAAGATCACCGAAGTTCAGCGAGCGGAGACCTTGCCGTTTGGCGGTGACAAATGGGGACGCGACGTTATTCAGAAAGCCATCAAGGGCGCAGAGACGTCGATCATGGTGGGGCTAGTTGCTGCGTTTCTGGCAACAGTGATTGGCACCATCCTCGGCGCGATATCCGGCTATATGGGCGGACGCGTCGGTGACTTCTTGGAGTGGTTCTACAATATCTTTACATCCATCCCGTACATCCTGCTCATTCTTGCCTTTGCGGCGGTGTTCCAATCGTCGCCAGCGCTGGCAGAATACAAGGGTATACCGATGGTCGTGGCCATCTTGGCGTTCACGGGTTGGACGGGCATTTACCGGCTTGTGCGCGCTGAGTACATCAAGCACGCATCGCGTGAATATGTGAAGGCCGCTCAAGCCATCGGTGCGTCGCATTCGCGCCGCATGTTCGTGCACATCTTGCCGAACGTGTCGCACGTATGTTTGGTGCAACTTTCTCAGCACGTCGTGCAGTTCATCAAGGCCGAAGTGATCTTGTCATTCTTGGGTCTCGGCGTACCGGTCGATTCGGTCTCTTGGGGCACGATGCTCGCTGAGGCGCAGTCTGAGTTGGTGATCGGCAAGTGGTGGCAACTAGTCGCTGCGTCAATCTCCATGGCGGTGCTGGTGACCGCGTTTTCGATGCTGACGGATTCGCTACGCGACGCGCTCGATCCGAAGATCAAGTAAGCAGGGGACATAAATGGACAAGCTACTCGAAGTCTCCAACCTCGACGTCAAGTTCCGCCTCGATGGCGGGAGCATTTTTGATGCGGTCAAGGGCATTTCTTTCGACATCCCACGCAATGCCACGGTCGCCCTCGTCGGCGAGTCTGGCAGCGGCAAGTCGGTATCGGCCATGTCGATCGTGCGCTTGCTGCCGGCCGAGCAAGCCATCATCTCGCCGAAGAGCAAGATCAGCTTTAACGGTACCGATTTGCTCACCTTGCCGGATGCAGACATGCGGCAGATTCGCGGCAAGGACATTTCGGTCATCTTCCAAGAGCCGATGACCTCGCTGAATCCTGTGTTTACCTGCGGTGATCAGATTTCCGAGGTGCTGCGCCTGCATATGGGCATGACACCCAAGCAAGCTTGGGCGCGCGCGGAAGAGTTGATGAACGAGGTCGGGATTCCCAATCCGAAGCTGCGCATGCAGTCATACCCGCACGAAATGTCGGGTGGGCAGCAGCAACGCGTGATGATCGCCATGGCCATCGCCTGCGAACCCAAGTTATTGATCGCTGATGAGCCAACCACGGCGCTCGACGTAACTATTCAGAAGCAGATCTTGGACTTGATTGCCAAGCTGCAGCAGTCACACCACATGTCGGTGTTGTTCATTACCCACGATCTCGCAGTGGTGGGCGAAATTGCCGATCAAGTGGTGGTGATGCAACATGGCGAGATCAAGGAATCTGGCGAGGTGCGGCAGATTTTTGAAGCACCACAGCATCCGTACACCAAAGCATTGCTCGCCTGTCGCCCGAACGTTGAATCGCGTCCGCGGCGCTTGCCTGTGATTGAAGACTTTATGTCTGAAGCAGGACTTCGTCCCGAGCATCACGAGCAGCGTCGCCGCGGCTACGAGGCAAACGACGACATCGTTCTTGAAGTTCGAAATCTCTCCAAGCTGTTTCAACTCAAGGATGGACTCTTCAAGAAGCGTGAAGTCGCTGCGGTAAAGGGCGCGTCATTCAAGCTCGCACGCGGAAAGACCCTCGGCTTGGTCGGCGAATCCGGCTCCGGCAAAACCACGGTGGGCCTGACGCTGATGCGCTTGCACAGCGCTTCTGGTGGGGAGGTGTTGTTTGACGGCGTTGACCTTCTGAAGCTCTCTGAAAAGGAGATGATGAAGTATAAGCGGCGCATCCAGATAGTGTTCCAGAATCCCTATGCTTCGTTGAATCCGCGATTCACGGTGGGACAAATCTTGTTGGAGCCGATGAAGATTCACAGCATTGGCAAGAACGAGCAGGAGCGCGTGCAAATGGCGATGGCGCTCCTCAAACGCGTTGGCATGCCGGAAGTTTCGTTTTACAAATACCCGCACGAGTTTTCCGGCGGACAACGCCAGCGAATCGCGATTGCGCGCTGCCTGACCATGAAGCCAGATGTTTTGATCTGCGATGAGTCAGTGTCTGCGCTCGACGTGTCGGTGCAAGCGCAAGTGCTCAACCTGCTTCAGGATTTGCAGGATGAGTACCGCATGAGCTACATCTTCATTTCGCACGATCTTGCTGTGGTCAAGTACATCTCTGACCAAGTGATGGTGATGTCAAACGGTGAAGTTGTCGAAGTTGCAAATGCCGACGACATCTATCTGAACCCGCAACAGGAATACACCCGCAAGTTGCTCGGTTCAATCCCCAAGGGCTGGGACGGCGCCAAAGCGGCCTAATCATATTGGAGAGCGACATGCCACGAGCGATCTTGGACGCTGCACACATACACCCGGCAATACGCGAGCGCATCGCCAATAACCATAGCGATCTGGTTCGCGAGGTGCTGATGGCGGTGGCGAACAATCCGGTCGTGGTGGTGGGGATGGCGCTTAATCCGGCACCGAAGCGCGCGCGGCGCGCGCTTGAGGCCGCAGGCATCCCCTACAAGTATCTAGAGTACGGCGGTTATTTCTCGTTGTGGCGACGTCGTAACGCGCTAAAGATGTGGACGGGCTGGCCAACTTTCCCGATGGTGTTCATCAAGGGTACGCTAATTGGCGGCGCAGATGACCTTGCTCGGCTCATCAAGAGTGGAGAAATCAAGGAGCTCCTCGCGGGCGCGTAGGCAATAGCGCAGCGAGTTTTAGTGCGCTACTGAATCACCAAGCGCTGACCCACCCGAAGCGTTGCGCGTGTGGCGAGACGATTGGCGCGTTGTAGGGCTTCCACGCTTGTCGAAAACCGCTTGGCGATTGAGAAGAGCGTATCACCCGCGCGCACCACATAAGAGCTCACCGGCGCAATTGCGTTTGGCTTTGCCAACAACGCGGCACGAGGCGAGGGCGGCGCCATGACCGTGCCTTCAGGCAGCGTTAGCACTCGTCCTGCAGTGACAACATTGCTCGCCAACCCGTTCATGCTCTTGAGCTCTGCAAGTGGGATATTGGCGCGCTTAGCGATAGAGAACAGCGTGTCGCCGCGCTCGACAGCGTAGGAATTGGTTGGAACGACTTGCGCGGCGTTACTCTTGCCGTCATCAGCACTTGACGATGTGTGTGCGGTAGGTACAGGAGCGGGCACAGCAGCGGGTGCCGCGACGGTTGCGACGCGCACCAGATTCTCACGTGGCGATTGCACGGCGGCCGCGGTCTTGAATTGTGGGCGCTTCGTTTGCAGCGGGCCATCGTCGCCATCGGTAACCACGCCGTAGAGCGTTTCGCGCTTCAGTGCAACTTTACGGTCGAAGGCTTGGCGAATCGCCTCGGCGTCCTTGGCGTTCGGCGCCATGAATGTGGCGGGTTGTGTGAAGCGCCCTTTGCGCTCCTTAAATGGGCCGTTGGTTGCGCGCAGGTATGAAGCTGTCATGCCGTGGCGGCGCGCAACCGCATCAACGGCCTCGCCGCGTTTCGCAGTAACCGCCACCCAAGATACGAGTGGGCCATTCAGTGACTGATAGAGCTCCAAGTTCTCCCGAAACACGTCGGCGTTTTCGATGGGTACCAAGAAATGGCCTGTGCCACTTGCGGCAACGGGTTTGTTGAACGCGGGATTGAGTTGTTCGAACGCATCCTTGTCCATCTCAGCGAGGCGTGCCGCGAGCGCGACATCGATCTTGTCTGGTGCGGGAACCTTGGCGAAGTACGGGCGATTCGAAACGGCAGGCAGGTAGATTCCGTAACT
>JAJTHU010000214.1 GCA_021300055.1 Nitrosomonadaceae bacterium
AAGGCCAGATCGATGGCAAGCAAATCCTCAAGCCGGCCACAGTGCGCGAGATGATGCGCACCCAGTGGCAGCACAACGGCCTCGGCGGACGCATCAGCAATGGCGATCCGAACGGCGAAAGCGGTTTTGGTGGGCAGGTAAAGCTCTTTAATGCCTGGGGACTCGGAATGCAGCAATTTCTCGATGTTTCTCAGCCTAACGGTGGTGATCGGTTGGTATCGGGCGGTGGCTATCGCGCGTTCGGCCACCTCGGCAACGCTTGGGGTCTGACCTCAGCCATGGTGTTCAACCCGTGGGCACGAGATGGCATGGTGTTCTTGATTGGCGGTTCGGCGTTCGATCCGGAAACGCATGCGGGCGTGCGATCGGGAATGTATCGACATGAGGAGCAGATCCTTGATGCGCTTTACACATTGGCCGTTAACACCGTCTGAGCTGGCAGCGGAGGTGGCGTGAAACTTGGGTCGGGTGTGGGTCTTCGTCTAGAGGTTGACCAAACGTTTCGCAGGCTGGCGAAGTCTCTCTCTTGCGCAAGCTTAATCGCGCTCGCCCTCGCTTGCTCTACGGCTAGTCTGTCGCAGGTCGCGAGCTATCAAGTCGTTCCAGACACGGCACTAACGGTCAAGGATGCACCGTTCGCCACTTACGACGGACTCGTTCGTGAGTTGCGACGTGGCGGGTACGTCATCTATATGCGTCACGGCGTTGTGCTACCCAACAGCGCTGACACGCAGGGCCCAGGTGAGTGGTGGAAGAACTGCGAGCAAACACGGCGCACGGGACCCGGTGCGTTACCCGCAGCTCAAGCGATTGGACAAGCAATTGCAAAGCAACGCATCGCGGTCACTGAGGTGTTGAGCAGTGAGTTCTGCCGCGCCTACGACACTGCGCTATTTGTTGGCTTGCGCACGCCGGAGCGCCGTGCGGCGCTTAACGCAGTATCAGCATTCGATTCGCAATCTTTGTCGCGTGCCACATTTGCAGCGGGCATCACCGAACTGCTATCGACACCGCCCGCACAAGGCGGCAATCGCCTGCTAGTGGGCCACTCGTTGCCCGCCAGCCTCGTGCATCCGATGCTCGCCTTCGTTGAAGAGGGACACACCTTGGTGTTCCGGCCCGAGGGCGGCTCCAAGTTTCACTTTATCGCCGCGCTGTCGCCGGGGCAGTGGCAATGGATAGGCAAGCAAGTCGTCGATGACCGAGCACAGCAGTCGACCCCTGCAACGCCGAATGCAATTCAGGCGCCGCAAGTTTCTGCAGTCTCACCTGCACCTCCTGCGCAATCGCCCTTCATTGAGCCCGCGCGAGAATTGAAAGGCGCTGACTTGCTCACCGCGCTACGCAAGGGCGGATACGTCCTCTACATGCGGCACGGTCAGGCCAATGTTGGTAACGACCAGGACCTCACGAAGTCACCGACATGGTGGGAGGACTGCACCATTCAGCGCAACCTTTCTGAGTTGGGGCGCGAGCAGAGTAGCCGAGTCGGTGCGGCCATCCGCGAACTTAAGATTCCGATCGCAACGGTACTCGCCAGCCAGTTTTGTCGTGTGCGACAAACGGCAGAGCGAATGGAGCTTGGTCCGGTGCTGGTCACTGAAGATTTGAACCATATGATCGGCCAACGGCACGGCACCAACGTGAACGACTTGCGTTTCGCGCGGCTGCAAACGCCGCCGCCGCAGGGCAAAAACGTTTTGATCGTTTCTCACACCCACGCTAGTCCGCGCGATGCGGAACGCATTCTCGGCGGCATTCAAGAGGCCGAGATAGTGGTTTTTGCGCAGGAGGGCGAACGGGTGTTTCCCGTCGCGCGTATTCCGATTGCGGATTGGGATTTGCTGCGGGCCGCAGCAGCGCCGCCCAATGCTGCACGCTGATTAGCGTGCAAGCACTGCGGGCTCGAGCAGCGTCAGCGTCTGAGCGGTGGTGTCGAGCCGCGCACGTACTCCCAGTGGCAGCGTCAGATTGTGACTGATGTGGCCAAACGACATCCCGTAAACAGCAGGCACACGTAGCCCACGGAAATGATCGTCAATCGCCATCTCTAGGGTAAGCCGCGGTTCCGTGTCGGTGCTTTCAGGGCTATCAACGCTACGACGAAAGACGCCAAGCATCACCCCCGCTGCTTGCTCGAACGGTGTGACTTGCTTAAGTTGTGTGAGCATGCGGTCGATGCGATACGGCGCCTCGCGGATTTCCTCGAGGAACAGCAACGCGCCTCGCCAGTCTGGCGCGTAGGGTGTGCCCATCAAGGCGGAGAGCACGGCAAGATTGCCGCCGATCAGCTGCCCTTCGGCTACGCCGGGACTCAGAACTCGCATCGCGAATTCACTTGCCCCAGCGCTGGATCGCGCGGCCTCGAGGCGATTGGCTTCAGCCATGTACAGTGTCGTCTGTTCGCGGGGATGCATCAGCACGGCCTCAAGCTGTGTCCAAGAGTAATCGCTGATTGTTGCGGCGGGTGCGGTCGGCCCATGAAATGTGACGAGGCCACTATGCTTGAGCATGGCAAGATGCAAAGCGGTGATGTCAGAAAAGCCGATGAAGATTTTCGCGTGGCGTCGAATCAGCGGGTAATCCAGCAGTGGGAGTATTTGCGACGCGCCGGAGCCACCTCGTATCGCCCAAATGGCCTGGACTTCATCGTCCGTGAACATCGTGTGCAAATCATCCGCACGCTGCTTCGCAGTGCCAGCTGTATTCCCGCGCACCTGGAATAGATTGCGGGATAGCTTGACGCGAAAACCTTTGGCCTCGAGTTGCTTAACTCTCGCATCGACATAAGTTGCGTTGGTACTGCCAGACGGCGCAACGAGACCAATGAGGTCGCCTCGGCGGAGCTGTCTTGGGTTGATCAACGCTCTGCGCCGATGTGGGTCACCGGTTCGCACACCCGCAGTCTTCGGGAGAGCGCCCTCACTCAAGATGGGCCAGACGGCCGTTGCCGACAAAGCAATCGCGGATTCGAGCAGGGTACGTCTGTTCATGATCGTCCGGTCGGATAAACCAAAAAAATAGGGGCACCCAATGGGTGCCCCGAGCTTGCCGTAATGGTCTAGTTTTGACTAGAACTTGTACGTTAGGTTAAGCGTATAGGCTCGACCGCGAGGATTCGCGATACGTGCATCCCATGCCGTGCCTGGTGCGAAATCCACGTTAGCAGCGGTAAATGGCGGGTCGGTGTTCAGGAGGTTTTGGATGCCTGCGATGACCGTGAAGTTCTTGATACCACGGTAAGTTGCCGACACGTTGTACACGATATAGCTCTCTACTCTTTCTTTCCAATCTGGCGCAAATGCGACACCGTCCGGTCTGAAGTCTTTATAGCCAGCCGTGTAGTTTTGCGAGAGCGTCGTGCTCCAATCGCCTTTCGCGTACGTCAGGCGAGCTGTGTGCTTCCACTTTGGATACACCGTTGAGGCATCCCATGCGCCGTCGACTGCTTCGACGTAATCACGCGTTTTGAAGATGCGTGACTTGTAACTCTGCATGCGTGTGCCTTCGATGCCAGCTGTCCAGCGAGCGCCCAGTGCGCGCCAATTGGCGGTTGCACTAAGCTCTGTGCCGCGCGCGATGTCACCATCGGCGTTGACGTAACCAGCGCGGATGGCAGTGAGCGCACCGGACGAGTTACGAATAAAGCTATCCGGGAAGGTCTGGAAGTTTGCAAGCACGCCGTTTGCGCCAGTTACTTGCAGCAAGAAGATGCGTTGCGTACGTTCAATCTTCCAGTTGTCTACGCTAAGGGTCAACCAGTTAAACGGTGAGACGACGAAGCCATAGGTGTGCTGCTTAGAGACCTCTGGCTTCAGGAACGGATTGCCGCCGCTGATTTGGTCCACGCGGATGCCGCAGTTAGGATTGGTAGGGACGAATGTCGGACAGAGGATTGGGTCGTTGATGTTTTGCGCGAGTGGCGAAGCACCGCCGACCGAGTAGAGCTGGAAAAA
>JAJTHU010000016.1 GCA_021300055.1 Nitrosomonadaceae bacterium
GCTGAACTGCTCGGCCAACTTCTCGGCGTTCACACCCGGCACCGGAATCCAGTGCCCAATCCGGTAGACCGCCAGCATCGCCAAGGTAAAAAGCACCTTGTTGCGGAGCTCGGCAACCCGAAATACATTCACAAGCGCGTTGATCATAAAGCAGCGATCCCGCAACACCCCGGCAGCAACACAAACGCCGGGACAATGTCCACACAACAAACAAACCCCAACCGCAACGCGATCCGGGTAGCAGTGGCGATTCTAGCGCACCCAAACCCCCGGCGGAGAGTACCTTCTACACCCTCTCCAGCAGGGTAGATCGATTTGATTTTTGCGATTTTTCCACATAGTGTAAAACTGTGCATTGACTTTAGGCGTATGGACGATACGCTGCTCTCGTGAAGCTCGAAATTGCCGACAAAGAGCTAGAAGAGGCCTACCGGAGTAGCACCTATAGCGGCAGATACTCAGCCGCAATCTTGAGTGCGTATCGAAAACGTTTGGGTTTCATTAGTCAGGCGGTGGACGAACGGGATTTTCGAGGCATGAGGTCGCTGAATTTTGAGAAGTTGAAGGGTTCTCGTTCTCATCAGTACTCGATGAGGCTGAACAAACAGTTTCGGCTGATTTTAGAACTCAAGGGCGATGGACCAGGAAAAACCGTGAAGATCATGGGTATCGAAGATTACCACTGAAGCAGAGGGCACAAATGATGAACGATATGCCGGCTGAGGTATTTCCTCCCGGCGACTACATCAGGGAAGAGCTAGAGGCCCGGGAGTGGAGCCAGACCGATCTTGCTGAGATCATGGGTCGCACTTCGCGCATGGTGAGCGAGATCATTTCCGGCAAGCGGGCCATCACTCCAGAGACAGCACGTAGGTTAGGAGATGCCTTCGGAACGTCGGCGCAGCTTTGGTTGAATCTAGAGAGCGCATATCAGCTAAGCAAACTCCAGGAAGGTAGCGACCTGGTGTCGCGCCGAGCGAAGCTTTATGCCAAGGCTCCAATAAAAGAGATGGTCCGCCGCCACTGGATCGAGCCAACCGAGAACATCGAAGTGTTGGAATCACAGGTTCTGAAGTTCTTCAACGTGAATTCCGTGGATGACCCCTTCGAGGTTGGGCAAATGGCCGCCCGGAAATCATCAGCTTATGGATCACACACGCCGGCCCAAGCTGCATGGTATTGGAGAGCGCGTCGCTTAGCCGAAGCCGCACCTGCGGAGAGGTTTTCTCAAGAGAAACTGAAGAAAGCGCTCACGGAACTCAGGAACCTCGCGGCAAATGAGCAGGACATTCGGTTCGTTCCTCGCGTTCTCGCTAAGGTCGGCGTACGATTCCTGCTGCTTGAAGCGCTACAGGGGACCAAGATCGACGGCGCGTGCATCTGGCTCGATGAGAGTCGTCCCGCAGTAGTTGTGTCCATGAGACACGATCGGATCGACGCGTTCTGGTTCACGCTTATGCACGAAGTGGCCCATGTGATGAACCTTGACGGGCTTCAGGGGCATCTGGAGATCGACACCAACCTTGTCGATGCCAGAAAAGAGGATCGGGATAAGTTGCCAGAAATCGAGGTGAGAGCGAATACGTTCGCTGCAAACTTCCTGATACCAGAGGGTGAGATAACTAGTTTCATCAATCGCACTAGGCCCCTCTACTACAGGCACAAGATCGAGGGCTTTGCTAATCGCGTCGGTGTTCATCCGGGCATTGTGAATGGACAACTGCGGTTTAGGGACCCGGGCTTTGGATGGGATAAGAATCACGTTTTTCATGTCAAGGTCCGGCACATCGTTGTGCCAGAGTGCTTGACCGACGGGTGGGACCATACACCGCCGACATTCCTCTCTTAGGGGAGACAAATGACGTACGCCGAGCAGATGCAGAGGGTTGTAACGCAGTACCAAGAGGCAGGTGAGCGGTGGCCAGCCACTACACACGATATGGCTGCGTGGGCGATTCGCATGCGTTTGTGGTCGCCCAGCCCGTCCGCAATGATCGACGAGTGTGCCGAGCAGCTGGCTCGTGCGATGCGCGAGGAGTATATCGAGGATGTGCAGGGTCGCACCGTGCGAGCGAAGCATGCAGCACGCCGAGAGGTGAACGGGGTACAGATGACCATGTGGGCGGATATTCGAACCGCTCCACGCGACCACATGGAGTTGGCATTTCAGCAGCGCAGGCAACAGATTCTTGGTGATTGCCGACAGCTAAAAGCTGACGCTGACAGCTATAACGAAAACAAGAATCCTGGTGAGGCAATCCAGATGGTGTTTGACTTCACGGTTGACCTGGAGGAAATTGAAGCGGTTACCCGCAATGCTCCCCACCCCGTATAATCCTGAAGGTGTGCGACATTCCTGGTAATGGCCGCCCCGTTGCGCCCAAAACCGTCGATGCACCACGATGCCGCCACAGCCTCGCCGAGCAAAGTTTGGACCCGTAAGGTCCACTCCCGAACCCCCACCCATAAACGAACGCACACCCCCGCCGTGGGCCGTGTGGCGGGTGCGGTCCAAAACGCGCTCGCGGATATCCACCTCATTGCGCGCCGGCCCGCGCCGTCCGGCCATCACGCCTCGGCGAAGTCGTACCTTGCCGCGTAGCGCCCTGTGGCCAGCCATTGCAGTTGGCGGGTCAGGTCGTTGACCAGCGCGCTGGCGCCGAAGCGGAAGAGCGTCGGCGTGAGGTAGGCGCCGCCCTCGATCTGCCCGAGCGTTTCGTGGAGCATGCACAGGTAGTGCAAC
>JAJTHU010000366.1 GCA_021300055.1 Nitrosomonadaceae bacterium
CCGGACGCGATCAAGAAAAACGGCTTCATCGACCCCGAGGTGTTGAAGGACATCGCGCTGGTCGCTTATGTCGCCGGCGATTTGAAGTGGTAGCCGTGTAGCACAACCCGAAGCAGCGATCTGCGGCTGCGCTTCGGCGTCACTGCAGAGCCCTTAACGACAGGAGAATCGATCATGGATCCAGCAGTTTGTCTTGCCAATGCGAGAAAGTTCGACCCCAACGCCAGCCTATGCGCGGACTCGCGCTGCAACGCTGGCGGAACCAGCAAGTATCTGAATGCGCGCTGCCATTGTTCGCCGCCATTCCAGCAAAACCCGTGCCCCTTCACAGCCGATAGTCCAGTCTGGATTGACAACGGAACGGCCAACGGTTGCTACTGCTGCTGCTCATGCTTCGCCTATGGCACGGCGGTTGCCTTCGATGTCGACAAGTTCAAGGCAATCGAGTCGTTTGTTGTCGGCGATACTGTTCTCGCCGCCACGCGAGACCTGAAATGGGAGCTGCGCGCTGTTGAGTTCAGCCAGGGGGTGTTCCCCAGTCCGGAAGACGGCAAGATGGCGGTGACGGTTTACTACGAACTGGGCGCGCAGGACCAAAGAAAATTGGTGGTGACGCCTAATCACGTGTTCATGCTGGCCGACAAGAAAACGCTCAAGCGCGCCAGCGATTTGGATGTGGAAAAAGACATGCTGCTCGACGCCGCTACTGGCAAGGGCGTTCCACTCTTGGGCAAAGAAATTGGCGGCTGGTGGCTCGGCTTGCATCACATCGCCACCACGGGTGACGCGTCGGTCGACGTCGACTACCACCTGCTCAACTCCAATGGCGTGGTGACCGGTGACTGGGCGCTGCAGATGGTCCAATCGTCATCAACTCGCGATGGCGAATGGAAGGCCGCCAAGCCGGTCGGGCGCGCGTCATTCCGCCAATTGAAGGCCGGGTTCGATCCCGAACCGCTCCGGCCTCAAGGCTTTACGCCCTACAGCACCGAGGCCATGCGAATTCCTCAAAACGCGCAGCAATTCTTCACTGCCAAGCAATCGCAAGAATTGCTCGAGTCGGGGCACATCCTCCCCCCCGAGGCGACGGGCATTCAGGAACCGCTGTACTACGTTTTCCGACAGTTGCACTACTACTACCCCAACGTCTTCTACGATCTGGTGTGGGACGAAGAGAAGCCCAACATTCACTCCTTTGTCGAGCATGGCCTCCAGTTCGTGGTCATCACCGGCGGGATGGCGCGCATCGATTGCATGAACATGGCAGGTCTTTACATGGCACTAGCCAGCGCGACCGGACGTTTAGTGGGCGGTCCGCCCCTGGTGCCCAAGATTCCCCACGAGTTTTCCTGCGTGGGCCAGGCAGACTACTTCGCCACACTCGCAGTGCTACGCAATATTCTCTTCACGACGGACTACCGCACCCAGACCTTTGCGGGCTTAGAGGTCCTAAAGACCATGTTCGGGTACCTTGCGGACCAGAAAGGAGTGCCCGGCAATCGTTGCAATCTGATTCCGCTGAGCTGCCGCACTTTGGCATTCGAAGCCGGAAAGGCCATGATGCCGCTGCCATGGTGTGCAGGTGGGCCCGAGACAGATTTCCTGCGTGTGAAAAGCGCGATGGCTATGCCTTACACCAAGCCTGCCAAAGTGGTGGTCCAGTTCAACGAACCCGTCAACGCTGTGAGTGCCTGCGAATTGCAGAACTATGTCTTCGACCCGGCGGGCAAGGTGGTCTCGGTGAATATGAAAGACGGCAGCGACGATACCGTCGAAATCATGGCCGACCTGGAAACGGTGATTGTCTACAAGCTCACCATGCGCAACATCATCAGCCAGGGTGGCCAAGGCTTCGAAAACGACAAAGCCGTCGAACACGTCCGCGTGCCCCACCCATAACCCCGATCATCTGGAAAGGAGAACATCGTGTTCAATTCAATTGCCACGCTGGACGGCAGTGAATCCTGGGATGAGCTGCGCGGAAAATTTGGCAAAGCCCTGGGACTTGCCGAGCCTGTGCCCAGCGCCACGCTCAGGCGCGCGCTGCTCGACCAGGAGTTCGCGCACAGCCTGCTCGTGTCGCGCAACAGCCCGCACTTTCTGAAACGCCTCATGGAAGACCCGGACAACATCCGCTATGACGACTTCGGGGCGCAAGAACTCGTTGCGCCGCGAGCCGTCTCGTCGGCCACCGGCTCAGCGGGCGCCCGAAGTTCGAATTTGGAACTCGCCGGCAAAGCTGCAGGGGCACTGCTTCGCTGGGGCAAGTCGGGATTCACCCAGGTCAGCGCGGAGGTATTCGCGAGGAGGCAGTCCGCCTGCGAGTCCTGCCCTCACCTCGTCGAAGCCCCGGACCAACTCGCCTACAAAATATCGTTCACTCGCAAGGAGGATATGCGCACCTGCGAATTGTGCGGCTGTGTCGCTGCCCGCAAGGCACGGCTGCCACACGAACGATGCCCCGGCTCTCACCCTACTGAACCCGGTAAAGACCGTTGGGGTGAGTCAAAGAGCAACTGAGGTTGCGAAACGACGATGCTGCGAGGCCGATGTAGAGCGCTGGTTCCATAATGACCATGGAGCCGGCGCTTTTTCCGCCGCTGGTCTGGCGAATCCAGCAGCGCCGCCGCCGGTGCG
>JAJTHU010000092.1 GCA_021300055.1 Nitrosomonadaceae bacterium
ATCGACCAACGGCACCTATGTCACACTAGCGGATGGCTCAGAAATTCACTTGCGCCTTGAAGCGCTTCCCCTGCAAGGCTCCGGCCTTATCGGCCTGGGCGCACCGACGCGAGAGGCTACCGACCCAGTGGCATTTAGCGCGTAGTCATTGCGCTGACCTCGTGCCCAGGTCAGCAGCATGAACTCAATACGTTGTCAGTGCCCGCGGCAGCAGGTCCGCGCCCTAGCTGACCGCGTCGTCAGGCGCTTTCGCGCCAGAGGCGTACTGCCGTGAAAGCTGCTGTAGCAACTTGAGCTGCTGCTCGAAACGTTGGCAGTTGAGGCATTCCATCAAGTGCATGCTCAATTCACGGCGCTCATCATGATTGAGCTCCCGGTCAAATCGGAAGCTGATCAGCCGCGCTGCTTCGCGACAAGATACATCGCGAGTGCCATCGGGATATCGTGCTACGTCGTCTGTCATTTTCCGAACCAATTCTTTTCAAGGCACTCGCGCAGTGCAACACGCGCTCGGTGCAGGATTACCCAACAATTGGACGACGAGATATCGAATTCCTTACAGATCGTCTCGGTATCTTCGCCCATGACCTCGCGCTGAAAGAAAACTTGGGCCGTGGTCGTCGGCAATTTGTCCATACAGCGCTCAAACGCCGCAAAGAAGGCGCGCTGCTCGTGCGCGGCGTCCGGAAGCGTCCAAACGGCGAATTCAGCGCGCCAATGACCCGTCTCGTCAAACAACGCGTCTAGCCAATCGTCCGCCTCTTCGCCAGCCGATGGCGCGCTCGCAAAGCGCTCGCGTTCTGTGGTGACGCGACGCTGGTAGTCGATGATCTTGTGCTTGAGAATGCTGGTGAGCCATGTGCGCAGGCTAGCGTCCCCCGCGAAGTTGGCGCTTCCTGAAAGCGCTGCTAGAAGCGCCTCTTGCACCACCTCTTCGGCGATATCTTGATCGCGCAATTTGGCGAGTGCAAAGCGCAATAGGTAGGCGCGCTCAGCGTCGATTTGTTCATACAGTCTGGTGCTATCTCGCATGAGGTACTCCATGCGGTACGCATGAGCGTTGCAGCGGGCGGTGGAGACTAAGGTCTTGGTCGCGCATTTCAAGTGCGATTAAGCCATATTTTTCTGCTTCGTCACCGCATAGCAGCGACTTGAAATTACCTCGCAAAAACCTATCTGCTAGGTATGAGACAGCCAACGCTGTCACGACTGTGCGGCGCCGCTTATGGCGCGCACCCAACCACCAAGAGGACCGATCATGAATGCACTGACCCGTTTCCAGACCCAGCGCCTGCGTCCTGCACTGGCCACCGAATTGTTTCCGACCAATGACCTGTTCGCGCACTTCTTCCGCCCAACTGCAGACGTCGCGCCAGAAATCAAGCTTGAGGTTTCGGAAGACGAAAAAGCTTATGCCGTTGCGGCAACGATCCCCGGCGTGCGCAAAGAAGACATCCACGTCTCTGTCGAGGGTGGCAGCGTCACCATCGAAGCCGAGGTGAAGCAGGAATCCAAAGAAGAGAATGCCCGCGTTTTGCACAGCGAGCGCTTCTACGGCAAGACCTCGCGCAGCTTTTCAGTCGCACAAGATATCGATGAAGGCGCGGTAGAAGCCAAATACGCAGACGGCGTATTGCGATTGGTGTTGCCAAAGAAGGCCGTCACCTCCGGGCGCAAGATCACCATTTCGTAAGTAGTTGATCGACAAACGGACGCAGCTCAGCGCATCACGCTCCCGGGATACCCCAACTGACGCCAGGCTTCATAGACTGCCACAGCAACACAGTTGGATAGGTTCAGGCTACGATTGTCTGGCCGCATGGGTAGCGTGACGCGCTGAGCAGGCGGGATCTCCGCCATGATCGCGTCCGGCGTTCCGCTGGTTTCTCTTCCAAAGACCAGCACGTCGTCCGCACGGTACGCGAACTGATCGACACGCGTCGTTGCACCCGTCTCGACCAACACTAGGCGACGCCCCGCGAGCATGGTTTTGCATGCGGCCCAATCGGCGTGGTGTTCAATGTTGGCGAGCTCGTGATAGTCGAGCCCCGCACGGCGGACGCGCGCATCGTCCCATTCAAAACCCAGCGGATGCACGAGGTGCAAGCGCGCGCCGGTGTTGGCACATAAGCGGATGACATTGCCCGTGTTCGGCGGAATTTCGGGGTGCAACAGCACGACATCGATCATGATGCGCGTCCTTGAAGTGCGCGCGCCACAACCCATGCGCGCACCTCGATGGCGCCGACAGCGAGTAGCACCTCGGCGGCCTCGCCGATGGTAGTGCCAGTGGTCATCACGTCATCCACAAGGATGACCTGCTTACCGTGAAGCGACTCATCGCATGCAAACGCGCCGCGCAGGTTGCGCCGACGCGCGGCACCGTCGAGCCCGGATTGCGGCGGTGTTTCGCGGACGCGCCGCAATCGATCGTGCACCACCGGGACATCGAGCGCGCGACCGACAGCGGATGCGAGAAGCGCTGATTGATTGAACCCTCTTTCGGCAAGACGTTTCGGTGCGAGTGGCACGGGCACCAGCACGGCGTCACCAAGATTGCTGAGTTCGTTACGCCCAGCGAGCTGTTGCACCGACTGGACCATCGCGTCTGTAAAGAATTGAACCAACCCCAGATTCGCCGAGAACTTAAACGACTGCACCAAGCGGTCGAGCGGGAATCGGTAGTCAAAGCAAGCCATCACCGCAGACTGCGGCGGCGGATGCGCCAAGCACGCGCCGCACCGGTTCGCGCTTGCGCTCGGCTGCGCACAGCCCGGACAGGCGGAGGCCAGATCAATCGACGGCAACTGCTGCGCGCAATCGGAACAAACGACGTCGGCTTGCTCTGCATCGCAAAGCTCGCAGCACTGGTCGAATGCACGCATTCGCCCAGCAAGCGAAAACACGCCTTTCACCCCTAGCACCCTTCCGCTCACCAAATTAGCGATTGTCGTCCGATTGCCGACGCAAAATTGACATAAAAGAACCCGCGCTTCATAGTGCGAGTTTAGCCTTTCGGCCAACCCGCCCTGCCATCGCTCCCCATGGAAACTGCTCAAGTCAATTCGTCGGCGCCCGCCACCTCCAGCCACGCCAAGCCCATCACGATCACCAAGCGCTGGCAATCTACAGAGTGGACAGTCGCCGCCGTTGAGGCGCTGTTCGCGCTGCCGTTTGCCGACCTGATCCACCGCGCGCAGAGCGTACACCGTGAGCATCACGATCCGAACAAGGTGCAGCTCTCGACCCTGCTCTCGATCAAGACCGGCGGCTGCCCAGAAGACTGCGGGTACGGCCCCCAAGCGGCGCGCTATCACTCCGGTGTTGAAAACGAAGCCATGCTCGATATCGCAGAAGTCGTTGCTACTGCAAAGCTCGCCAAAGAAAACGGGGCTTCGCGCTTTTGCATGGGTGCGGCGTGGCGCGGCCCCAAGCAGCGCGACCTCGAGCCCGTGCTCGACATGGTGCGCGAAGTGAAGGCGCTCGGACTCGAGACCTGCTGCACCCTCGGCATGCTGAAGCCCGGACAAGCCGAACAACTCAAGGACGCCGGGCTCGATTACTACAACCATAACCTCGACACGGCGCCTGAGTTCTACGGCGACATCATCTCGACCCGCGACTACCAAGACCGCCTCGATACACTCGGCCGTGTGCGCGACGCGGGCATCAACGTGTGCTGTGGTGGCATCGTTGGTATGGGTGAATCGCGCACCGAACGCGCCGGGTTGGTTGCGCAGCTGGCGTCGATGGACCCGCAGCCGGAGTCCGTTCCCATTAACTACCTCGTGCAAGTTGAAGGCACGCCGCTGCACGATCAACTGCAAGGCGAAAAGGCAATCGATTGGACGGAGTTCGTCCGCACCATCGCCGTGGCGCGCATCACCATGCCGAAGAGCTTTGTGAGGCTGTCGGCCGGGCGTCAGGAGATGAATGAAGCCACGCAGGCGATGTGCTTCCTCGCAGGGGCCAATTCGATTTTCTATGGCGAGAAATTACTCACCACCGGCAACCCCGATGTTGAGCGTGATCGCGCACTTTTCACCAAGCTGGGTGTGACGCCGCTGTAACGCCGATGCCTGTCGACGATTTCGGCGCACAGCTCTCGGAGCTCGCGCAAGCGGACCAACTGCGCGCGCGCCGGATTGTGGGCAGCGCGCAAGATGCATCGATGTTGATCGATGGACAGCGCGTGCTTTCGTTCGCGAGCAATGATTACCTCGGCCTCGCCAACCACCCGCGCGTAGTCGAGGCAACGATGCGTGCGCTCAAGAAATACGGCTTGGGCGCCGGTGCCTCGCACATGGTCACAGGTCACCACGCGCTGCACGAAGAACTCGAAGCGCGCCTCGCGACGTTTTCAGGGTTTCCACGCGCGCTGTTGTTCGGCTCTGGCTACGCCGCCAATCTCGGCATCCTCACTGCGCTCGCTGGCCGCGGCGACACCATCTTTGCGGACAAGCTGAACCACGCGTGTCTGAACGATGGCGCGCTGCTGTCACGCGCGAACTTCAAACGCTATCCGCATAACGACATCGGCAAGCTCCGCGCCATGCTGGCAGATTCAGCGAAAGGTGCGTCAAACACCGCGCGCCGCCTCATTGTTGCCGACGCCGTATTCAGCATGGACGGTGACATCGCCCCCGTGCCGGAGCTCCTCGAACTCGCCGAGGAATACGATGCGCTGCTCGTGCTCGATGACGCGCACGGCTTTGGTGTGCTGGGCTATCGCGGTCGTGGCGTGCTTGAGCACTTCAACCTGATTGGCAGCGACGCAAAGCCTGCAAACCCACGCATCGTTTACATGGCCACACTCGGCAAAGCAGCGGGTGGGTATGGGGCGTTCGTTGCGGGGCATGAGGACGTGGTCGAGTGGATCATGCAAGCAGCACGCACGTATTTGTTCTCAACGGCAACGCCACCCGCACTCGCTGCAGGCGCGATCGCAGCGTTGGATGTGATGCAAGAGGACCATGAGCGACGCCGACACTTGCGCACGCTGATCGACTTCTTTTCGGATTCACTCAAACTGCAGTACGCAAAGCTGCCGTTTTCGCAAACTGCGATTCAGCCAATCATCGTCGGCAGCAATCACGATGCCCTTGCGTTTGCCGAGGCCTTGCGCGAGCGCCATTTCCTGGTTCCAGCGATTCGCCCGCCGACCGTCCCGAACGGCACGGCGCGTCTGCGCGTGTCGCTTTCGTCCAACCATGTTGCCGACGACGTGTTTGACCTTATCACCGCGATCACCGACATCGAGGTGCAGTTGCTGGGGCAGCGTGCATGACCGTATTTGTCGATGTCGTTGGTGGACGGGGGCGCGGCCCTAACTTGACCTTGCTCCACGGTTGGGGGCTCAACAGCCGCGTATGGGATGGCGTGAAGGATGCGCTCGCGGAGCGATTCACCTTGCACCTGATCGACCTGCCTGGGCATGGCCTCTCACAGGGGGCACCGGTTACCTCAATCGGTGCGTTTGTTGACGCCGTTGCGCACGCCATGCCGCAGCGGTCGCACTTGCTCGGCTGGTCGCTGGGCGGACACACCGCGCTTGCACTAGCAGCAATGCATCCAACGCGTGTTGATAAGCTAGTGACGGTGTGCTGCACACCACGCTTTATCGCATCTGAAGACTGGCCGCAGGGCAAACGCGCGGAAGTACTCGCCGAATTTGCGCGCCGACTCGGCAGCAATTACAGCGCAACCATACGTAACTTCCTTGCGCTGCAAGCACTCAGCATGCCCGAAGCGCGCGACGTGGTTCGCGCGCTGTACCAAGCCGTCGAGGCGCACGGCGCCCCTTCGGTTGAGAGCCTCGCGGCTGCCCTCGACATCTTGAAGGTAAGCGATATCCGTCACCTCGTGCCGAAAGTGCAAGCACCGACGCTTGTCATTCAGGGCGACCACGACGCGCTGACCTCAACAGCATCGGCTGAGTGGCTCGCTGCCAACCTCGCCGACAGCACTTACTGCCTCATGGAGCACGCTGCGCACGCGCCCTTCATTTCGCATCGCGACGCGTTCCTCGACCACGTTATTGCGTTTTTAGAGTCATGAGCACCTTGCCGCTTCCCAAGAAAGCCGATGTGCGGCGTTCGTTCGACTACGCCGCGCACACCTACGATGAACACGCCTTTTTGCAACGCGAGATTGCCGATCGACTATTTGAGCGGCTCGACTACATCAAGCTCGCGCCCAAGCACGTGCTGGAACTCGGTTGTGGCACCGGATATGCCACACGCAAGCTCAGGGCGCGCTATCCCGAGGCTGCGCTGACCGCCGTTGATCTCGCGCCGGAGATGTGTCGCGTCGCGGCCGCGCAAATGCCCAAGGCCCCGCTACTTGCGCGGATGTTTAAGTCCGCGCCGACGACCGAGTGGCTGTGTGCAGATGCCGAGAAGCTGCCGATGGCCGATGAAAGTGTCGACCTCATCGTCTCCAACCTGACCCTGCAGTGGTGCGATCCTGAGGCGGTGGCCCGTGAGTGCGCGCGTGTGCTGCGCCCCGAGGGCTTGGTCATGTTCACCACGTTTGGACCTGACACACTCAAAGAACTTCGCACGGCATTCCGCGCGGTTGACGACAAACCACACGTCAATACGTTTGTGGATATGCACGACATCGGCGATATGCTCGTTGCCGCTGGCTTTGCCGACCCGGTGATGGATCAAGAGGTTGTCACCATCACATACAGCGAACTGAAAACACTGATGCGAGAACTCAAAGGCATCGGTGCGCATAACGTTTTGCCGGACCGGCAGAGCGGCTTGATGGGCAAGCAACGCTGGGCGGCATTAGTGAACGCCTATGAGCGCTTCCGCCGCGCTGAGGACGGCAAGCTGCCGACCACGTACGAAGTGGTTTATGGTCACGCGTGGAAACCCGCACTTACCAAACGCAAGACCGTTGACGGTCAACAAGTGATCGGCTTGGGTGAATTCAAGCGCATGGTGCAGAAGTCATGAAGTCTTTTTTTATTACGGGCACCGATACTGAAATCGGCAAAACGTTTTCGGCGTGCGCGCTTATGGTCGCGCTCTCTGCACGCGGCTTGCGCGTTGCGCCGATGAAGCCACTAGCGGCAGGGACGGTCGCGGTCCAACATCCGGCAGCGGGTACTGTCGCGGCCCAACATGCGGCGGCCGGGACGGTCGCCGTTGGTGAAACGCCGCTTAACGAGGACGTCCGCGACCTAGTCCAGGTCTATACCGCCTGCTATGCGCAAGTTATCAATACCACCATCGTTAACCCGTATTGCTTTGCCGAGCCCATCGCACCGCATCTCGCCGCACGCCATGAAGGCCGCAGCGTGGATATGCGCACGATTGCGAGCGCGTTTGCCGAGCTTCAGTCGGGACACGATACGGTATTCGTTGAAGGTGCGGGGGGCTTCCTCGTGCCGCTCGACGACACGACCTCAATGGCCGAGATTCCGCGCGCGTTGCAGCTAGACGTCATCGTCGTCGTGGGGATGCGCCTTGGCTGCATCAATCATGCCTTGCTCACGGTTGAAGCAGTGCGTTCGCGCGGTCTGCGCGTAGCCGGTTGGATTGGCAACCGCGTTGACCCCAACATGCTCTGCTTTGAAGAAAATGTTGCAACGCTAAGGTTGCTGATCGACGCGCCGTGCCTCGGTATTGTGCCGCGAATCGCAGGCGACGACTGTGTCGCGCGTGCGCACGCAGCATCACAACACATCGATGTGGAACCTCTGCTACGCTGAGCACTCTATCGTCGGTCAGGATTCATGTTCTTGAAAAGGAGAAACACCATGCAAAAAGTAATCCGTACCCTGTTGGTGAGCCTCGGCCTCGCCGCCGCCTCATTGAGTGCACACGCCCAAAAAGTTGACGAGCCATCGCTTAAGGTTTTCGATGTCTGGGCCAAGACCACCGTTCCCGGCGGCTCTGTATCCGCCGCCTACATGCACATCAAGTCAGGCAAGCCGTTGAAGCTCGTGAAAGCCGAGTCCTCGATCGCCCAAACCGTTGAGATTCACGACATGAAGATGAACGCGGGCGTCATGCAAATGAAGGCCATCGACGCGGTTGAAATTCCTGCCAACAAATTGGTGGACCTCAAGCCTGGCGGCATGCACATCATGTTGATCAAGGTGAATAAGCCGATCAACAAAGGCGATCAGGTGCCGCTAACGCTGACCTTTGAAACGGCAGACAAAAAAACCTTCACACGCCAGGTGATGGCGAAAGGCCAAGAGAAGGACAGCGGTAGCCATAAGCACTGAGGCCCCGGTCTCACCGCGGCACGCCTGACAGACGTATGGTGTCCGTGCGATTTGCCACTCTCAAAGTACCGAACGGTCCGTTGCTACCTCTCGAAAACTGACGGCTGGCTTGCAGAGCGAATGCTTCTGCACGCGACTCTAGTGAAGGTGTCAATCGCTGTCGTGATGCGTCGTAACCTTTTGTTGGAAAGGAATCTTCATGTTGCGTGTCCTCGGTGACATCAATTCTGGAAACTGCTTCAAAGTCAAGTTACTACTCGAACAACTCGAATTGCAGTACGAGTGGGTGCATATCGACATCCTGAAAAAGGAGTCGCGCACACCATCTTTTCTGGCGTTAAATCCCAAGGGGCAGATTCCGGTTCTTGAGATCGAGCCCGGCAAAGTGATGACCGAGTCGAATGCGATTCTCCACTACTTGGCTGATGGCACTGACTACTTTTCGACTGATCGCCTTGAGCGCGCCCGCATCCTAGAATGGATGTTCTTTGAACAATACACCCATGAGCCGAGTGTAGCCTCCGCGCGTTACATCGTGCGATACCTTGGACGTCCGGCCGAACGCGAACAGTTGCTCCAGAAAAAACTTTCCGACGGGTACGAGGCACTGACCATCATGGAGCGTCACTTGCAGTCAAATGACTTCTTCGCTGCGGGAAAATACACGATTGCGGACATCGCACTTTACGCATATACACATGTCGCGCATGAAGGCGGGTTTAATCTAGCGAACTTTCCAGCATTGCAACGTTGGCTCAAGCGCATCAATGCGCAACCTCGCTACGTGGGCATGGACGGCTAGCGCAATCACCAATGTTTTGACTTAGCGACTAGCGCTATCGACATATCAACAGAACCTCATCCCGCTCACTTTTCTGCCTGAAGTTCTTCTACCCTTTCGCATCGAACTGTGTGGCGTTCTTGCCCTTGATGGGCGCATAAAACGCCTTGACGATCTTCAT
>JAJTHU010000213.1 GCA_021300055.1 Nitrosomonadaceae bacterium
CACGCGGCCATCAAGAGCGGCATGTTGGCCGCAGATGCAGCCTACGCTGCCGTGACTGCTGGTCGCGCAGGCGATGAACTCGCGGCTTACCCGAAAGCGTTTGAATCGAGCTGGTTGTTCGACGAACTCTACAAGGCGCGCAACTTCAAGCCCTTCATGTCGAAGGGGCTCTACACCGGAACACTCATGGTCTGCATCGATCAAGTGATGTTTGGTGGCAAGGCGCCGTGGACGCTGCATCACACGCATGCCGATCACGAGACTTTGACCAAAGCCGCCGACGCCAAGCCCATCGACTATCCGAAGCCTGACGGGGTGTTGACGTTCGACCGTCTCTCGTCAGTGTTCGTCTCAAACACCAATCACGAAGAAGATCAGCCTGCTCACCTCACGCTCAAGAACGCCAGTGTGCCGGTCGAGACGAACTTGGCGCTTTATGCAGGCCCCGAGTCGCGCTACTGCCCCGCGGGTGTTTACGAGTACGTCGACAAGCCTGAGGGTGGCAAGCGACTGCAAATCAACGCGCAGAACTGCGTGCATTGCAAAACCTGCGACATCAAAGACCCGACCCAGAACATCGTCTGGGTGACGCCCGAAGGCGGCGGCGGGCCGAACTATCCGAACATGTAGCTTCGACCAGAGGACCAGGCCCAGGCGCTGCCGCGACACACCCCGCGGCGGCGGGCCGAATTATCCGAGCATGTAAGTTCGTATTCAGCGCGGCCCTGAAAGCCGTTATCTGACCCTAGTGCCTCCCAGCCAGCGGCTGAGCATAGATTGCCGCATCAGAATCTGGATGCTTGTGCTGACCGCGCTGGATGATGCCGTCGAGAGACACGCCGAAGCGCGGTCCCCGTCGGAACAGCTTGCGCGTTGCCTACGGCAAACGGAACCGCGACACCTCGCGCGCCAACCCCTCCGCCTGGTGACTCAAGCTTGCGGCGGCGGCGGCCGTCTCTTCGACAAGCGTAGCGTTCTGTTGCGTCATGCGATCGAGTTCTTGCACGCCCATACTTACCTGGCCGAGCCCGCTGCTTTGCTCCTTCGCCGCAGCGGAAATGTCGTTGATGATCTCGCTCATGCGACGTGCACTGGTCACAATTTCGTCCATCGTTTCTCCGGCGCCGTCAACTACCTCAGCACCTTGACGAACATGCTCAACGCTACCCGAGATGAGCACCTTCACCTCCTTGGCGGCATCCGCGCTGCGTTGGGCTAAGGACCGCACCTCAGCGGCGACGACCGCGAAGCCACGTCCCTGCTCCCCAGCTCGCGCAGCTTCTACTGCTGCGTTTAGCGCAAGGATGTTCGTTTGGAATGCGATGCCGTCGATGGTTGCGATGATCTCGCTGATTCTTGACGAGGATGCGTTGATCGCATCCATCGTACTTACAACTCTCCTGATCACCTCCCCGCCCTTCTCAGCAATCTGCGTGTTGCTCGCCCCCAAACATGCAGCCTGGTCAGCGTTATCAGCCGTGTTTTTCACGGTCGCCGTGAGTTCCTCAACTGAGGCGGCGCTTTGCTCGAGGTTGGCAGCCGTTTCTTCCGTGCGCGAAGACAAGTCGGCTGACGCGGACGCGATCTGAGTGGACGCTTGAACGATAGCCTCGGAGGAACCCCTTACTTGGGAGACAATCCCGCGCAGCGAGTCTTGCATGTCGCGAAGCGTCAACATGAGATCGGCTGCCTCGTCCTTGCCCCAAGGGCGTGGCGACGTGCTCAGGTCCCCTTCAGTCATCGACGTTAAGTGACGCTTCACCTCGTTCAAGCCACCACGCATTACCAAGTAGAACGAGTAGAAAAGGTAGGTGGCAACAAGTATCGCGAGAAGAGCGGCAGCGAAACCTAAATTGCGTGCGCGTGTGGCCTCCGCATCTCTCTGCTCAAGAATTCGATCGAGAACCGGCAAGAGGCTCTTGTACGCCTTGCTTACTTCAGAAAGAACCTCCTTGCCCTCAGCATAGTAGGCAGCAGCAGCCCCGCCCTCGCCTCTCGCAGCCAACTCCGCCTTCTTTCGGAAAGCCTCTAAGCGATCGAGTGAAGACAAATCTATCCTGGCCCCGAGTGATGGCGTTGCCGCGATTGATCGTTTCAACGAGGCACGCGCATCCTCAACGCCCGTCTCGACACGCGAACTCCAAACACTAAATCGCTCCATGTTCTTCGAGTCGAGAGCGCCCTTCGACAGCGCAAAAGCTCCCCACCCCCAGAGCTGCCCTATGTCCTCCCAAACTTTAGGCATGGTGAGGATGAGCGCATTCACCATGTAGAACGAGTCGAGTTCGGGATCGAGGGTCAGGCCAGATTCATCCGATAGTTTGTTGAGAAGCTCTACTGAGCTTTTGGTCACGCCGCCAAACACCGTCCGCCCATTGGCATCCACACCGTTCGTCGCAGAGGCAGTTGCGCCCCATTCCTGTTCAAGTTTTATGAGGGCAGAACTTAGGTTGAGCGAATCAGATCTTGCAAGTTGGGCGCGCATGTCAGCCAAAGCCTTGTCGGTGGCGGCCCGCGCATTTACGTAGTCATCCTGTACATTAAGCCCCCCCAGAGTGGCGCGCGTTGCATTTCGCGTTGCGATGACTGACGCCAAAACGGGGGTGAAGTGTTGCATTGCTTCGACACCCGCGCGCTCCTTCCTGAGCGAGGCGATCTGGCCACTGTATAGGCGCCAGCTATCTAGCAGCAAAAAAGCCATCGGCAAGAGCAAAGCTGCCATGATCAAGACCGCCTTGCTCTGGAACTTGAGCCTCCTGAAAAGTCTCACCCCTGGTGCCCATACGCCGTGATGCGCGAAGAAGTGGCCGCCGCGATCCTGGCGGGTCTCCGCCCGTCCGATGAAATGCAACGGCGGCTTAAGAGCTGAGTCTAGTGTCTTCACAGTCAGTACCTCATTGTTATTGAACGTGTTGGCGGGTGTTGCACTGACGAGGTCAATCGAAGCTCGCTTGCCTGCGACTTAGAACGGGCAAGTCGGCCGACGTGGCTCGGCACACGCAGTGCGCTCGATTGGTTTTGGTTCAGTGCTCTAGCAGCGCTAGCAATCTGGGCCAACCCTAGGTGCGAAGTAATTGTGCTCAAACGTCCGCACATCCAATTCGCAGAAAAGCAGGGAAATCCCTACGCACTTGTCGCAAAGTTCCTGACGACGGCTCCGCGATACCCATTAGCTGATGCTAAGGCGAAGTGCTTGTTACTGAAACTGCAATCGCAAGCGGCCAAAACCCAATCAAGCAACCACCGCGGTCGGATCGCGCCTCGGCCAGTGCCGTACGCTCGAACCTAAACCGCTCGGACAGCTCGGCGAGCCGTACAGCCGATGTCGCGCCCGACGAAGGGGCGCCAAATTTGACTCAAATCAAGCCTGATGTTGGGCGCTTGGGGCGCAGAATGTAGCTTGAATCAATCTCATTCGTGCCCTACAGCTCGCTAGTATGAAACCCGATCTAGGGTAAGCCATCCATGAACATGTCGACAATGCCAGACGAGTTGGCAGCCAAACCGCGCTTCCTTCGTTCAGTTAGATCACAGCTGAGTGTCGGGCTGGCATGAATCTGTTTGTTCTCTCTCATTTGCCGGCGCCATGCTCTTTGCTGGACGTGCTCTACGGCACCACACCCAAGATCAATATGCACGCTCACTTGCTGCGACCACCTCGCTTGTCGCCGAAGATATCGGTCATGAGATTGCAGACCACGCTCGCGCCTTGAGCCAGGCTGCCGCCACACTCAGAGCAACTCCTATGCAGGCCGCCGCTCTCCGAGCAAATCTGGAGAGACGCGCAGTGTTGGATGGTATGTTCAACGAGGGTGTAGTGGTCACGAACCGGCGCGGCGAGATCATCACGCAACTGCCGGTGAGTACGCCAAGTGGGAGCATCTTGACTCATGGAGCAAGTGTTGAGCAATTTGCGAAGTTAGGTGACGCAGCCCCTTTGCTATGGATTGACACTGAATCGCGTTCAGGTAGGGCACTTCTGGTACTGGGTGCACTTCTTGAGGATGCGAGTGGTGCAGTTGTGGGCAGCCTGCTGGGCTCAGCTGTTGTTGTTAGCAGATACGTTGATGACATGCTCCGTCGCCGCGCCGCTCAGGCAGGCGTATCAGCAATCGTAAACAAAGAGCGAATGACCGAAGACCTCGCAGTGACGCTACGTCGCCTATCGGATGCAAACTAGCGCATGTTGCAGCGCAACGGAAAGGCGGTGAGACTCCAGCACTTATGGGCTGGTCACTTTAGAGGGTGC
>JAJTHU010000219.1 GCA_021300055.1 Nitrosomonadaceae bacterium
ACCGAATCTACTCGTGTGCGCGAGCTGCTCTGCGCTTGATGCCAAGCTTCGACTTCGAGCCAAGTCAGGATGCGCAACTCGCCCTCGTGCGTTTCGACTAACGCGGACAGGCTCTCTACCCAGTCGCCGTCATTGCAGTAGGTAATGCCGTCAATCTCGCGGATTTCAGGTCGATGAATATGGCCGCATACAACGCCATCCATCCCCTGACGCTTTGCCTCACGCGCCATGGCCTCCTCAAACGCGTTGATGTAGCTGACCGCATTCTTCACACGATGCTTGAGGTACTGTGATAGCGACCAGTAGCGCAGCCCGAAGAATTTGCGCATCCGATTGAGCAGACGGTTGACCTCAAGCGCGATCCCGTAAAGCCAATCGCCTAAGTAGGCGAGCCACTTCGCGCACTGCACCACCGCATCAAACTGATCGCCATGGATGATCAGCAGCTTCTTGCCTGCCGCCGTCTGGTGGACGGCTTCGTTGACGATTGCGATGTCACCGAAAGCTAAGCCCAAAAACTGCCGTGCGAACTCGTCGTGGTTACCCGCAACGTAGGTCACCCTTGTGCCCTTGCGCGCTTTACGGAGCACCTTCTGCACGACGTCGTTGTGGGTTTGATGCCAGTACCAACGGCGGCGCAGCTGCCATCCATCGATGATGTCGCCGACGAGATAGAGCTCTTTCGATTCGGTGTGCTTGAGAAACTCAAGAAGCAAGTCCGCCTGACAACCAGCAGTTCCGAGGTGGATGTCGGATATCCAGATTGCCCTAAAGCTGAGCTTGCCGTCCTCGTCAACGTGTAGGCGATGTTCTGCGGCGCCCTCGTGCTCGCTAGGTTGCGTGGAGGGCAAAGCTGGTGCCGAGGTTGGCTTGTGGCTTGGTGCGTGCGGCGTGTGTTTCTCGGCGGTAGGGTCGAGATATCCGTCGAACATACTGGCTCCCTTAGCGGTTTGGCGGATGCTACTGAGCCAATGCTGAGCTTATGTGACAGCAAAGCGCACTCTTCGTGACAGCTGACAATTGGGGAGCAAAGCGCGCGCCTCAACGCCCAAGAAAGAACTGTTTGTTGCGAGCGCAAAAAAATTATGGGATGACAGTTTTATGTCAACGTATGCTGGATAGAATTCGCTTCCCTACTCGGAGCGTGTTGCGCTTGGCTGTGCGCCTATCGTGGCTACTTGAACAGTTCCGAGCAGCAACGTTCCAACTACATTCGGGTACGGTTGACCATGAACAGCATCAAAAAAGCCGCAAAGTACGTTGTGACAAATCCGGACACGCCAGAGGCGAAATGCCTGCTTGAGCTCGCAGTCGCGCTAGAGACCAACACGCCCTATCCGTTGCATGCGCTGTACGAAGTGGATCGCGAAGTGTTCAAGCTGGCGATGGGGGTGATTGAGGATTGGCGCCTGGATCGCCACTATCTTTCTAAGTTGCGCTTGCTTGACCACGCAGACGTGGTGACTTCGCCCGCCTCGAAGTCGTAGGCTCTGATTGCACGCTGGCGCGGAGCCCCACCCGATATTGGCTCCGCGCCCTCTCTAGCCATTGCTCGCTGACGGCTGCTCGCCATTTGCCAGGCGATCGCCGCCTACTCAGGCATAGTCGGTACCCAGAAAATGGCGCGCATATGCGCCGCTCATGCGCTTGATCGGCAGCAGGACAAAAAGATCTGCTGTGTTGAAGTCCGCGTCCCAAGCGGGTGCACCGCCAATCCATGCGCCGAGACGAACGTAGCCTTTGATTAGTGCGGGAATGTGCGGCTTCGCTGGACGGATTGGCGTTACATTGCTTAGCACCACAGAAGCCGGTTGGCTGGTTTCTAGGGGATAGGGGACGCGCGGAAACACGCGGTACTCCGCTGGAGCCAGGTTGGTCGCCGCCACCGATTCGTAAACGGCGCGCGCATTGTCGTGGCCGTCTGCCAACGGAATGCTGGCGCAGCCGATGACGTACTCGTAGCCGTTCTCAACCATGAACCGCGCCAAGCCCGACCACAGCAGCATGATCGTCGCACCATTGCGGAAGTCGGGGTGAATGCACGCCCGTCCGACTTCGGCTGTGGTCGAACGGATGTTCGCCAAGCGGCTGAGGTCGAATTCGCTATCCGAATAGAACGCACCGCGACGTAGTGCCGCTTCGGGGCGCATGATGCGGTAGCAGCCAACGACCATGCCTGATTCGCTTTCGCGCACCAACAGGTGCTCGCAGTCGGTGTCGTACTGATCGACATCGCGCTCAGTGGCAACAATGCGCGCTGCGGCCTGCGCACCCATTTCCTCGAAGAAAACTTGATAGCGCAGACGCTGTGCCTCCTCGACTTCGGCTTGCGTGCGCGCGACAGCAACCTCATAAGTCGGGCGGCGGCGGGTTGTTGCGACGGCAGATTGACGTTCCAGCATACGACCTCCGATTCGTTGGGAGCCCTGATGAACTCTTCAGGCGGGCACGATAGGTGGGGCACGTTGCGGGGTTGTTGCATTTCGATGATGTTTCGATGACACCCTAACGTGACGCAGGTGGCGCAACAAAAAAAACGGCGAGCCGATAGCTCGCCGAGAGGAGACCGCGCCACTTACTCGTCCCAGAGAGCAAGGGCGGGGAGGAGGTCTAACGAAATGCTACGAATCACATGTGACACGCGTGTTACAAGTTGGTCGCTAGGCGCGTGGTGCTCTAGAATCTGTCATCGCTGAGACCAACCCGCCCCGGGCAAGTTAGTCGCAAAGCGCATAGCTAGGCAACCCGCTCACCAGCCCCCGAGCGCCAGCCCCACCTTTAATCGCCGAGTCGATGTCAAAACAACTATTCAG
>JAJTHU010000058.1 GCA_021300055.1 Nitrosomonadaceae bacterium
CGCCTGAGGGCGTTGGGGATTTGGCAGGACGATTACTCCCAGGTGCGGAAGAACACCAAGTAGCCAGTGATCAGCGCCAGCAGCGCGCCAGCAATGATCGCGCCGAAGAGCACTTTGACGATGCGTGCATCTTCGTTTTCGATGTCCTCAGCGGTCTGCGGCGCAGCACGCGTCGCAGCCGGGTCAAGCCCATCAACCATGCGACGCTCGCGGATGCAAAACATCAGCACCGCGCCCATGATGACGCAGAAGACCCCAAACACGACAAATAGACTCAAGGCGAGCATGTCTGCAGCCTACTTAGCGCTGCCTGCGCTTGGCTTTGGCACAGCGGCGGGAGGTTCCATTGCCTCTTCAAGTTTGTCACGCTCCGCGGCGGGCACCTTGCCGTCGTGAACTTGATTGAGGCGTCGTTGCAGGTACGAGTCACGCAGGAACTGATACTTGTCTAGTGAGGCCTCATCAAGGGTGCGCGTGGTCGCCAATAGTTCCGCGCGGATCTGGATGATATCCAAGCCCCTCACGGCGTTGCGCGTGGCGACGTGATCAATCCACCTGCCGTAGCCCGTGGCTTGCGAATCGGGATAGATCGCAGCGGCATCGCGTAATGTGCGTGGGCCCAAGAACGGCAGCACCACGTAAGGACCGGACCCGATGCCCCATTTACCGAGCGTTTGACCGAAATCTTCGTTGCTCTTTTCTAGGCCCATCGGTGTGGCGACATCAAAGAGCCCAAGGATGCCTAGCGTCGAATTCACCAGCAGCCGCCCGAAGTCCGACAGCGCGGTACCAGCCTTGCCTTGCAACAGGTTGTTTACGCCATTGCTTACGTCCCCCACATTGGAAAACGCGTTCGACACGCCTGCGCGGACGAACCCTGGCGTAACGGCCTGATAACCCTTGGCGGCGGGGACGAGGAGCACTTTGTCCACGCCCTCGTTAAAGCTGAACGTGGCGCGGTTGAGCCCTTCCCAAGGGTCAGCCTTAGGGGCATTGCTCGATGCGCAACCGGTGAGGAGTACCAAAACAGCCGCGACGGAGGCGTACTGGGTGAATCTAGTAAGTTGAGGTGCAGAGTTCATCTTGAGTTTAGTGAATTGAGTGCAACTTGAAGCGCATCGATAAATCGAGTGCGCGAATGTCTTTAGTTAGGGCACCGATCGAGATGCGATCGACACCCGCTTGGGCGATGGCGCGGACATTCTCAAGGTTGACACCCCCAGACGCCTCAAGTTCCGCGCGTCCTGCCGTCACCAACACTGCCTCGCGCAACTGCGCAAGATCGAAATTATCCAGCAGAATCAACCGCGCCCCCGCCTGTAGGGCCTCATCAAGTTGTTTGAGCGTCTCAACTTCAACTTGCAGCATGGTTTCGGCCGCGTTTTCGTGTTTGAGCGAGTCGAGCGCGGCGCGCACAGCGGCAGTGATGCCACCGGCTGCCGCGATGTGGTTTTCTTTGATCAGGATGCCGTCGTAGAGCCCCATGCGATGGTTGAAACCGCCCCCCGCGCGCACGGCGTATTTGCTCGCAACACGCAGTCCGGGAAGGGTTTTACGCGTGTCCACAATGCGTGCTTTGGTGCCCTGCACGGCAGCGACGAACGTCGCGGTTTGTGTGGCGATGGCCGACAGCGTTTGTAGGAAATTGAGGGCCGTGCGTTCGCCCGTCAGCAAGGCGCGCGCCGCGCCGCTGAGCTCGCACAAGGGCTGACCTGCCGATACCCGGTCACCGTCATGCACATGCCAAAAGATCTCGGCATCGGGATCGAGCTGGCTGAATACCCGCGAAAACCACTCGCGACCCGCAACCACGCCATCGTTGCGTGTGATGACGGCAGCTTGCGCCTTCGCGTTGGCGGCAATCAGGTTTGCGGTCAAGTCACCGGCGCCAACGTCCTCACGCAGTGCATCGCTGACCTGGCGGGTGATTTCCGATTCGAGGTCGTGGATGAGATGAGCGAGGTCTGCGCGCGGGTTCATGATCAGAGCAAAAAGAGGGACGGGGTTCGTGCGGAGCAGGCAACAGCGGGGGCGTTACGACCGTGGCATGGTCGAGATGGGGGCAAACAAACACTTGAAAACGCCGCCGACCGTTACCATGTATTGCACAACCCAATGCGGGCTTGCATTTACCCCGCTTAAATCTTGCTAGATGCCTCTATCCTACAACGAGCCAATATTACGCCATGCGCACCGACAAGCTTACGACCAAGTTCCAACAGGCGCTCGCGGACGCCCAGTCGATGGCGCTCGCGAACGACAACAGTTACATCGAGCCAGCACACCTGCTCGCCGCACTCATCGATCAGAACGATGGCGGAACGGCGTCAATCCTTGGGCGTGCCGGCGTGGCGGTGCCCAAGTTGCGTTCCGCGATCGACAACGTCATCAAGGGGCTGCCAAAGATTTCAGGCACTGCCGGCGAAATTTCGGTATCGCGCGACCTTGGCAACTTGCTCAATCTCACCGATCGCGAAGCGCAAAAGCGCGGCGACGAGTTCATCGCCTCCGAATGGTTTTTGCTGAGTGCCGCTAACGACAAAGGCGAAACTGGGCGATTGCTGCGCGAAAACGGTGCAAACCCCAAGGCCTTGGAAGCTGCCATCGTCGCCGTGCGTGGCAATGAAAACGTGCAGTCGCAGGACGCCGAGGGACAACGAGAATCGCTCAAAAAGTACACGCTCGACCTCACCGAGCGTGCGCGGCAAGGCAAGCTCGACCCCGTGATTGGCCGCGACGATGAAATTCGTCGCGCCATTCAGGTGCTGCAACGTCGTACCAAAAACAATCCGGTGCTCATTGGCGAGCCTGGTGTGGGCAAGACGGCAATTGTCGAAGGGCTCGCTCAGCGTATCGTTAACGGTGAGGTGCCGGAGTCCCTCAAGGGCAAACGCGTGCTCTCGCTCGATATGGCCGCACTCTTGGCAGGTGCCAAGTATCGTGGCGAGTTTGAAGAACGCCTAAAGGCGGTGCTGAAGGATTTGGCCAAAGACGAAGGTCAGACCATTGTCTTTATCGACGAGCTCCATACGATGGTGGGCGCCGGAAAAGCGGAAGGTGCCATGGATGCCGGCAACATGCTCAAGCCCGCGCTCGCGCGTGGTGAGTTGCATTGCATCGGCGCGACCACGCTCGACGAATACCGCAAGTACGTTGAAAAAGACGCCGCCCTTGAGCGGCGCTTCCAAAAAGTACTTGTCGATGAACCGAGCGTTGAATCGACCATCGCTATCCTGCGTGGCTTGCAGGAGAAGTACGAGTTGCACCACGGTGTGGAGATAACCGACCCAGCCATTGTCGCTGCGGCGGAGCTTTCGCATCGGTACATTACCGATCGCTTTTTGCCCGACAAGGCCATCGACCTGATCGACGAGGCTGCCGCGCGCATCAAGATGGAAATCGACTCCAAGCCGGAGTCGATGGACAAGCTTGACCGCCGGTTGATTCAGTTGAAGATCGAACGCGAAGCCGTCCGCAAAGAAAAAGACGAAGCCTCGCAGAAACGCTTGGCGTTGATCGAAGAAGAGATATCGCGCCTCAGCAAAGAGTACTCGGATCTCGAAGAGATCTGGAAGTCGGAAAAGGCCGAAGTGCAGGGCGCGCAAGCGATTAAGGAAGAAATCGAGCGCGTGCGCGGGCAAATGGCCGATCTGCAACGTAAGGGGCAGTTCGACAAACTCGCTGAGTTGCAGTACGGCAAGTTGCCGCAACTCGAAGCGCAACTCAAAAAAGCCGAGCGCGGCACCGACAAGCCCGACGCTGGTGGCGCTGAAGGCGCTGCACCCAAGGTGCGTCTCGTGCGTACCCAGGTCGGCGCGGAGGAGATCGCCGAGGTCGTCTCGCGCGCAACGGGCATCCCCGTCTCCAAAATGATGCAGGGCGAACGCGACAAGCTCATCCAGATGGAAGCCAAATTGCACGAGCGTGTGGTCGGCCAAGACGAAGCGGTTCGTTTGGTCTCGGATGCTATCCGCCGCTCGCGTGCCGGCTTGTCTGATCCCAACCGTCCCTATGGCTCGTTTTTGTTCCTTGGGCCGACCGGTGTTGGCAAGACCGAGCTCTGCAAGGCGCTCGCATCGTTTTTATTCGACACCGAAGAGCACCTCATTCGCATCGACATGAGCGAATTCATGGAGAAGCACTCGGTGGCACGTCTCATTGGCGCGCCTCCGGGATACGTCGGCTACGATGAAGGTGGTTATCTCACCGAGGCGGTGCGTCGCAAGCCGTACTCGGTCATCTTGCTCGATGAAGTCGAGAAGGCGCACCCTGACGTATTCAATGTGCTGTTGCAGGTGCTCGACGACGGGCGCATGACCGACGGGCAGGGCCGCACAGTGGACTTCAAGAACACCGTTATCGTGATGACCTCCAACTTGGGCTCGCAACAAATCCAAGCCATGGCCGGCTCCGATTACGGTGTGGTCAAGCTTGCGGTCATGGCCGAGGTCAAGAACGCATTCCGTCCCGAGTTCGTGAACCGTATCGACGAGGTCGTGGTGTTCCACAGTCTCGGTGAGGATCATATCGCCTCAATTGCGGAGATTCAGCTCAAGGGCTTGCGCCAGCGTCTGGCCGCAATGGAACTCACGCTGGAAGTCTCGCCAGAGGCCATGGCAGAAATCGCCAAGGCGGGCTTCGACCCAGTGTACGGTGCCCGCCCCCTCAAGCGAGCGATTCAGCAACAGATCGAAAACCCGCTCGCCAAGTCGATTTTGGAGGGGCGCTATCCGCCAAAGAGCACCGTGAAGGTGGGGTTACGAGCCGGCGCGTTGGTGTTTCAGTAACCGCCCACCCATTAATGGGGGGACTTTGTCGGGCGTAAACCAAAATTGTGAACCAGTTCACAGGTTGCGGAGGCTTGCACCTGTAACGTGCAGGCTTCATTAACTTAACGACACCTCCGCGCCGCCGAAGCGCGCTGCCCCAGCCGGATGCACACTGGTTCGGGTGACTCAGAAGAGGTGACGCTACGCACTGAAAGCCTACATGTCCGCGCGCACGCCGACCGACAGCGCCGAAGCACCACTGGGCGCCAAGCAAAAACGCGAGCTTAGCCGCCGTCAAGCAGCCGAATTGTTTCGGCTGTTTCCGTCGTCTATTGCGCTTTCGTATGTTGGCGCGGTGGCAAGTTTTGCGATGTTGCTCACGACGGGCGATGCCGCGCGCGGCGTCGCGTGGTTTGCGTTGGCGACTGCGGTCATGTTGTTCCGCTCCTTGATTTGGTGGCAGTACACCAACGATAAGGACGAAAACAACGCGACCTGGTGGGCGCGCTTCGTGATTTTTGGCAACATCATCGCGGGCATTCAGTGGGCTTTGCTCGGTACATGGCTGTATGTGCCAGACCCGACCTACCGAAGCATGTTCACAGCCATCATCATCGTTGGCTACGTCGCCGGCGCCGTCATTACCCTCGCCCCAGTGCGCTTCGCG